>JAZULV010000070.1:0-5687 GCA_045603305.1 Lachnospiraceae bacterium
TTGGATGAACGTCCACCTACTCTCTTCTGTCCTTTTACCATAAGCACTTCCTTGCTTAATGAATCACAATAGAAAAACTCTTTCCACTGATCAGCAAGAGTACCACCCAATGCTCCTAATCCTGCTTTAATAAGTCCCATAATAAAACTCCTTCCTTAATTATCAATAAAACCTTTTATACATGACAATAAACAAAATATCTTGTTATCTTGTTCATAATCCTAATACTAATTAGTATTTTTTATTTGTTGTTTTTATCACTCTTTACTGAATACGGATTTTTATTTTCTCTCGGTGGGGTCGGAGTACTGCAATCTGACGCCCATCTAATAATCATCATCCACAAAACAATACCCAGTATCCATAATCCTAATGCTGCTACAAACCATAATATTGATATATCCAGCCAAAAATGCAATATCAATAATATCCATGCCGGAATGCTCCATTCTATATTTAACAGCATGTTAATAAACAAACAAATAAAAAAGTTACCATTTAATTTTACGCGACGCATTGTTATGCCCATGGGTCCGCAGATTTTGGAATACGGATACCCGAAAGAAGATAATGTTCCCACAAGAACCATGTACCGTCTCCTCTCATGCGAAGCATGATAGTTCTAGGAGAATCTGCACCGCCACTCTGTACAACCAGCTTCATATATCCCTCAACATCATCAGATGTTGCATTGCTTTCTACTACAATTGTAAAAGGCTCATCCGGTGTGTAATCGTTATCAGGTGTTGCCCCCTTAAAATAAGAAAATGGAATATATGTCTGTCCGTCACGGAATCTGTCATCATGGAAAGATATCTCATGAGGGCTGAGAGGACGCGGACCACGAAGCCAGTTTAACATCTCAATTCCTATATCTTTATCAGCTGCATATGCACATAATGCACATATAGTCAAAGCAGCTGTCTGGAACGGATCTTTTAATGCAGCTTCCGGAAGTGCCTGCATTTCTGAAAGGCTCTCAGGAAGAGCGTTAAATGTAAAGGTTTCTTTTTTATTGCCTATGGAATTAACTGCATTTTGTGTTGCAGATTTAACAATATCACCTGCACTCTGCTTCAATTTGTCAAAAATAGACATCGTTTTATCCTCCTTAAAATAAATAGTATATACATTATACCATAACTATTATTACATTTCCATAGTTTTTTATTTTTTTCAGTACACATCATATTTTCGCATGGATTATTCTGAATTTTCAGTTAACATCTTTTGCATTATTATTTGCACCATATTAAATAATCACTGCCACTACTCCTTTAATAATTTCAAAAGTGCCGGTCTTCACTTCCATGAAATCCGACACTTACTATCATCTGTTTTACTAATGCTAAGTTATTCTCTTTGCAAAACATGCTTTGCTTATTACTATAACTCTCTTTTTTCATATAGTTTTATAGAAATAAACCAAGATAACAGATATAAAACTATAGCAATTATTAATACGCCGACGCTAATCCCCACTGCAGATATTGTGACATCCGGTACAATTGTCCTTCCTGTTGCAATCATTGTACTGCCTCCACACAGGACACCCGCAACAATGTAATAAACTATTCTTCCTTTTTCAACACCAAATCTAAATATAAAAGGAAGCATAATACTCGGACCGATAAGTCCCAGCGACATAAATAATGCTATATTTCCTAACACCCCTGACAATACAACATTTCCATTTATACTCATACTTATAAGATGTGCCAGTCTTGATAATATACTCATTATAACAACTGATACCAGTACCCATATATACTTTTCCGATACAAGCATTTTTCGTGAAACCGGCAATACATTACTATAGATATTCCACTTGCTATGTTCTTCATAAGATAACAGTGTAATAGATGAAAGTCCTGCTAAAACCATAGGAAACACGCTAAAAAATGCATACTCAGCGTTATTGGCAAAAACCGACGTTGCTAAAAACACTACAATCACTATATAAAAAGCTCTAAGATATTTAGCAGCCATATAAAAGTCTTTTAATAATAACCCTTTCATCTTATCTCTCCCCCTTTACCATAAATACAAACAATTCTTCTATAGTTACCGGGCTTATATTCATGCCCTGAGGTACACTACCTCGCTCTATTATCACTTCAACCCCATAGGCAGTTTCCTTCTTGCCTTTTACAGCCTCAGGATTCAATTCTGCAAGCTGTTCTGTTGTACAATGGATTACTCCATACTTAGATAAAAGCATATCTTTCTCCTCACACAAGAGAAGCTTTCCCTTATGTAAAAAGGCAATATAATCGCATATCTTCTCTAAATCACTTACTATATGTGAAGAAATAAGTACCGAATGATTCTCGTCTCTTGTAAACTCGCTGAACATATCCACCACTTCATCTCTTACAACCGGATCTAACCCGCTGGTAGCTTCGTCCAGTATAAGAAGCTTCGCATTGTGTGACAGTGCTACGATTATCCCAAGCTTCATCTTCATGCCTCTGGAATAATCCTTAAACATCTTCTTAGCGTCAATATTAAGTTTTTTAAGATATTCGAAATAAACTGCTTCATCCCAGTTCTTATAAATATTCTTCATGACCTTATTAATCTGTTTTGCATTCAAAGCCTCCGGGAAACCGACTTCATCCAGCACCACGCCAATATCTTCTTTGGTGCATCTAAAGTTATCCTTATTATTCTTACCCAACACAGTTATGCTTCCGCTGTCCCTTTGAATAATATCCAGAATAAGCTTAATAGTGGTACTTTTACCGGCACCATTCTCTCCTATAAGTCCAAGTATACATCCGCTTGGCAATGATAAATTAAGGTTATCAAGTGAAAATCCCGGATATGATTTACACAAATCTTTTATCTCTATTGCATTCATAACTAATCCTCCAAAATAATATTAAATATCTCGATAATATCCTCTTTGCCCAGATTACAGGAAGCCGCGAGCCTCGCTATCTGCTGCATATGCTCTTCTATCTTCTTAAGATTCTCTTCCCGCATAAGCTCTACATTCTTCGGTGCCACAAAACACCCCTTGCCTGCAACCGTATAAATAAAACCTTCATGCTCTAATTCATCATAGGCACGCTTTGTCGTAATTACGCTGATTCGCAAATCCTTTGCCAGATTACGAATAGATGGTAACGCTTCATCTTCACTTAATGCACCACTTATAATCTGAGTTTTTATCTGACTATATATCTGGTCATAAATGGGCGCCCCACTCTTATTATCTATAAAAATATTCACCTTACCAGCTCCTTTACTGTATATGTACAGTATATACAGTAAATACAGTGTTGTCAATATATAAATTATTCTTATCAATCTGCTGCAATTATTATTCTTAAGTTGTCAGATAACCTTAAGACAGTGTATAATGATAAACAACTTGCAAAATACAATAAAAGCATAATCTTAAATAGTGTAACAAATATTTTGGAGGCACATATGGACAACAACAACGAAGTAAAACATGTACGCCGTGTACGATATAGTGGAACCCATCCAAAAAAGTTTAGTGAAAAATATAAAGAGCAGAACCCGGAAAAATATGCTGATACTATTGAAAAAGTAATCAGCAAGGGTAGTACACCTGCCGGTATGCACATTTCTATTATGGTACAGGAGATTCTGGATTTTTTACAGATTAAGCCGGGACAAAAAGGCCTTGATGCCACCCTTGGCTATGGAGGACATTCCACCGAGATGCTAAAATGCTTAAAGGGAGAGGGACATCTTTATGCCTTAGATGTTGACCCCATTGAAATTGAAAAGACCAGAGAGCGCCTTGCTTTACGAGGCTTCGGACCTGATATTCTGACAATTAAGCAGATTAATTTTGCTAACATTGATGAAGTGGCGGCTGATGCTGGAAAATTTGACTTTATCCTGGCTGACCTTGGAGTTTCCTCCATGCAGATTGATAATCCTGAGAGAGGATTTACTTATAAGGCAGAAGGACCTTTAGACCTGCGCTTAAACCCGCAAAAGGGTGAATCTGCGGCAGAGCGACTGGCACAGATGAACTTTGATGAAATTGCCGGAATGCTGATTGAAAATTCTGATGAACCTTACGCAAAAGAAATTGCCGAAGAAATTATCAAGCAAAGAAGAAAGGGTGGTATAAAGACCACTACCGAGCTTCGAGATGTCATCGAAAGTGCCCTTCTATTTCTTCCTGCCAAGGAACAGAAAGAGGCTGTAAAAAAAGCCTGCGCAAGAACCTTTCAGGCACTGCGTATTGACGTAAACAGTGAATTTGAAGTGCTCTACAGCTTCCTTGAAAAGCTTCCTGATGTAATGGCACCGGGAGGAAGAGCTGCAATCTTAACCTTCCACTCGGGAGAAGACAGACTGGTAAAGAACGCTTTCAAAAACTATTACAGAGAAGGCGTTTTCAGCGATATTTCTAAGGAGGTCATCCGACCATCTGCCGAGGAATGTAATCGTAACCCAAGAGCAAAGTCCACCAAGATGCGCTGGGCTATCAAAGCAGAATAATCTATTTATAAAAAGTGCCGGACCTTCACTATTTTGAAAGACCGGCACTATTAATTAACTATTTATTTTAGACCATATTATTTTATTGTCTGCACCCACAGACCATGATTGCTGCAGCCTATATACAGTTTTCCTCCACGCAGCCGCGGCATGCGCACTTCACCATTCTGCTCCGGATAAAGCCTGACAAAAAGCATTCTGTCGTAACCTACATAGGCTATAAAATTCAAGTAATGCTCTTTAATCATCTCATGAGAAAATGTGATATAATAATCATCCTCTATATTTTCAATATTAACTTTGTGCTCTTCATCGCATGGCTTAGATATAAGCGCACTTAATTTACGTCCGCAGCATGAAATCTGTGATTCACCCGCTGTCGTGACAATATTTCCGCACACCGGACATATATAAAACTTTGTTCTCTTCATATTCCCTCCGTCAGTACTGTTCCGCTCTAAATCTCCGGACAATATTTTCTCTATGTCAACACTAAATAGCTCTGACAGCCTGCCAAGAAGTGATACGTCCGGAAGCCCCTGACCCCTCTCCCATTTTGAAATAGTCTTATCACTAATATTCATCTTATCTGCAAGCTGCTTTTGGGTCAGCCCCTTTTCCTTTCTGAGCCTGTAAATCAATCTTCCTACTTTATCACAATTCACAATGCCACCTCCTGTAAAGAGAGTACTTCAGAAAACAAATAAATTCAATCGACTCTCCGTAGAGAAAGCTTAGATTTTATACCTCTGAATATCTTAATGCAAATCGCCCCTAACCACACTCCAAGCGTATTTAATATCAAATCATCCAATTCAGAATAACCTGTGCCAAATACATACTGCATGGTTTCAATCATCAGTGAAAAAAGAAATCCATAAAAGGTAATCATTAAAATATTTTTCACTTTACCTGTGTATTGAAGGTACATTCCAAAGGGAATAAACCAAATAATATTGCCCCAGAATAAATAAGTAAACGTAAACCAGTCTCTTTCTCGAATTATTTCCACATAACCCTGAAATAAAGAAAAAGAAATATGCCCCTTCTGCAATATGTTATCAAAACTAAAACTACTTCTAAATACAGTAATTCGTAAAAGAACTGCTATATATAATAAAAACAAAATAAACAGCAAAATTTTAATACTTCGGGATTTTATATTATTGTGCTCCTTCATCTTCTTAACTCTCCCA
>JAZULV010000071.1:0-5598 GCA_045603305.1 Lachnospiraceae bacterium
TTCAAAATTCATATCCTCAACCTCCATACATTCACCGCCCTCCTAAGGTTGTTACCTATATTATAGGGCTTTTTACCTAGGGTGTAAAGCCTTAATAAAGCACTATAAATCAGTCCATTTATGTAACATTCAGCAGTTTGTCGGCACGCAAGAAAACGCTCTACATCAAATGTAAAGCGCTTTCGTTAATCCATTATTTAATTACACACTTATATCGCAAATTGATTTCAAATATCCTAAAGCCCGTTATCATCTGATTACAAGTACAGCTTTAGCACAATCTCATCATCATTCATATCTCCGTTTTCTTTAAATCCAAATTTGTGATATAAACCTAATGCTTCTTTATTGCTTTCTTTAGTTGACAATGTTATTTGATCAGCACCATTTTCCTGAAAATATTCTATAATCTCCTTTAACGCTGCACTACCATATCCTTTCTGCTGTAGAGAAGCATCTATCATAAAACGCCACAACCAATATCTGTCGCAAGGGTCTTCATTGTTTTCATCAAATGCAAACATCGCAAATCCAACCATTGTTCCGTTAACATAAATAGCAAATGGTCGTGCAATTTCAATATTATCCTGTGCTTCTTTAAGAGAATCTTCGTTTGTAGCAATATACTGTCTCTGTTGTGTAGAAACACTAAGTCTTATAACATCGTCTCTGTTTCCGGCATCGATAGGTTTCAATTCTATTTTCATACAGTTCCCTCAACCAATTACTTCTTCTTATAAGTTATCGACACCCACTCACCCTGATATGTAGTTTCCACATACTCAAAGGCATCATTCTTGGCAAAAGCATCCTTAACCTGCTGCTCCCATGTATTGATAATTCCTGAAGTAATAATATATGCTCCCGGCTTCATATGCTTTGCTATCTCAGCCTGTATCATAATAATTACCGGTGCGAGAATATTTGCCACAACTACATCATAACACTCAAAACCAGCCTGCTCCTGAACCTTCTCATCATCAATAATATTTCCGCAGATTACAGGAAACTCCTCACTGGTTATACCATTTCTTTCAGCATTCTCCAAGGAAGCTGTGATTGCATTCTCATCGAGGTCAGTGCCTAATGCAAAGGACGCTCCAAGTTTTAACGCTGCAATCGCAAGAATACCGCTGCCGGTACCCACATCAAGCACCTTGTCGCCTTCCTTCACATACTTCTTAATCTGACGGATGCAAAGCTGGGTAGTCTCGTGTGTACCTGTACCAAAGGCAGTTCCCGGGTCAATCTCTATAAGAAGCTTGTCCTTGTGTTCCTCAGGTATCTCCTCCCAGGTAGGCTTAATAAGAATATCGTCTACTGTAAAAGGCTTAAAATATTCTTTCCAGTTATTTATCCAGTCCTTGTCTTCAGTCTGTGACTCAGAAATCTCACCGCTGCCCACATTAGTAAACAGTCTCAACTCATCAAGACCTTCCTTTACCTGCTCAAGAAGTTCCTCGGTATCAACGTCGGTATCAATATAAAATGACACCTTCGCCCTGCCCTCATCCGGTGGTAACTCCGGAAGAATATCAATAAACATTCCCTTGGTATCTTCATCTGTAAGAGGAACATTATCCTCAATCTCGATGCCCTCAATGCCAAGCTCGTCGAGCATACAGCTTATTAAATCTACAGCCTCTGTTGTTGTATCAATGGTAAATCTATTCCACTTCATAAAATGTCTCCTTTCAATTCCAACGCAGTCCCTTAGGATAATGGTTTTTCACAGTTCCCTGACTTGCCTTTCCCCAGCCTAATGAATAATCATCCACACAAACCAGCACCCAGCCTTTATTTAAATCAGCTTCAATACTTTCGCCTCTTAAGTATGAATAAACCCTTGAATCATCATGGGTAAGTTTCAAACAATTCTTAGCTTCATCAGGCTTCAATGACAATGCCAGCGCATGGGATGGCTCAAACCTGTCTTTCTTTTTCGTACCTACATGAAGCCCCGGTCTTAATATCTTTAGTCCTGATATATCCGGCATTCCCTCTGGTGTGACATACAAATTCTCGCCAAATAAAGTGTATCTGCCGTTAAAATCCTTATCAAGACATTCCCCTGTAAACTGCTCAAAAAGACCTGCCGCCTGCTTTATGTTTACATCATTTCCGGCAGTCTTGACCTTTCCTCTGTCCTTGCCTTTTCTGCCTGATTTCATCTCACCGGCTGTAAATCCGGCATCTGAAGCTTGATTCTTTTCGTTGTCCCACGAACAACTAATGTTGCCGCCTTTTTTTAGCACTGCCGCAAAATGTCCCTCTCCTTTAAGAAGATGAGGCCATAGTCTGAAGGTATTCCTAATCTCTGTCATACCGGCATCCGACCATTCGCACCAGCCCGCCACCGGCATGCCATATTCTTCTTTGGCACCCGATATTGGTTTCAATTCGATATTTACAATGCTATACTCATCATGTTCTTTTATAAACTTCTCTATAGTCTTTTCATTTTCTTCAGGAGCAAAGGTACAGGTCGAATATATAAGCAGTCCGCCGCTTTTAAGCATTCGGTCAGCCTCATTTAAAATATCCTGCTGACGGTTGGCACAAAGCTCAACATTCAAAAGACTCCACTCATCACAAGCCTCAGGATTCTTTCTGAACATCCCTTCACCGGAACAAGGTGCGTCCACCACAATCTTATCAAAAAAGCAAGGTAGCCTGTCCGCTAATCTCTCGGCAGTTTCATTTGAAACTACACAGTTGGTTATACCTAAACGCTCCACATTCTGTGACAAAATCTTCGCCCTTGCCGGATGAATCTCATTGGACCAGAGCAGTCCCTGTCCATTCATATGTCCAGCAAGATGTGTGGTCTTACCACCCGGAGCTGCACATAAATCAAGCACCTTCTCGCCCGGCAAAGCCTCTGCAAGCACTCCAACCAGCATGGCACTCGGCTCCTGGATATAATAAACCCCCGCCTCGTGGTAAGGATGCTTCCCCGGTCTCTCATCTTCAGGATAATAAAAACCTTCTGCACACCAGGGCACCTGCTCTAAAGTAAACATATCCAGTCTGCCACCGGTGTATTTCAGCGGATTCATTCTCAGACCATGAATACTCTCTGCCTCATAGCTTGCAATAAAATCATCATATTCATCTTTAAGCATCGCCTGCATTCTCTCAGTAAAAGCTTCCGGCAGTTTAATGCCCATATCCTACACTCCTCGTAAATCAATATACTATCTTAGTATTTTAAATCAAAACCGGTAAATACTCAACTAAATATTGTAGCGCACTTTATTCCTTATAACAAAATTGTATACTATTACTTTTTACTCTTTAAATATAAACACCAAAAGACCATGCTGTCGCTTCAAATCTATACAACACGGTCTTTCATAATTATATATTTGCAATTCAATTTACAATTCTTAAACACCAAAATAGTTACCAATCTTCTTTTATCGATTCATCAAAATCTCTAAGCCTCCATTTTCTTATCTCTCTATTTGAATGAACAATCATATAAAGCGACATTCCCAGCACAATAATACAAACTGCAGTACCTGTAGATGCAGTCATAACTCTTCGGAATACTTCATCACTGCCGTACCTTGCCAGCATGGATGTCTCTAATGACAAGAGTGACACTAATGCTGCTGCAAAACGAATCGCCTTTGAGGCTGAGATAACCGGACTTTCGTATTTTCTATACTTTACAATATCAATAACAGAAACCGAAACAGTATAAAATGTATATGTCGCCGACGCAATAATAATCACCTCAGGATAAATGTATGCCTTGTTCTGCCATACCATCTGAAAAACAATGCCGCTGAGCGATAAATTAATTAACACCATTAGAAATCCGCACAAGCGGTAACGCCGATACTCTGAAATAATATCCTGCCGGCTTTTTGTATTTCGCATATACTTTAGCAGAAGGAAACGAATGACCGATAAAAGAATATAATAAACCGCAATTGCTCCCCACCAGAAGGATGAGTATATAATACCGGATATCAATTTAAATCCTGAATACAGCAAATTGATTCCAAGGGCAAGATACAAAGAAACCCTCACCTTATAATCTATATCAGTCATATATTTATATCCATAAGGATGTTCATAAAATTTTTGCTTTAATGCTTTGTAATGCCCCGGCAGTGTTTCTACTAAAAAAAAGCACACAACAGTCAATATATATGCAGATAACACATATACTACATATGCAAAGGGGGACTCCTCCCACCCTTTCACAAAAACAGTAGTCAATGCCACTGTACAGATAATAGTAAGTATAAGCATAATCCAGCCCGGTATGAATAAAACTTTTTTAATTATATCTTTCCAAGCCTTCATATCGCAATCTCCATTCTCCATAGTATATTAATATTATAGCACCTTCTTGTTAATTTTCACCTTGAATAATTTATATTATAGTGCATAATGGCGAGGCACTTATATTTTATGTACCTCGCCTGATATATTTATTATTTTACCGAATTAATTCTATCATTTGCAGCATCAATTCTTTTCTTTGCTGCTGCAATCTGCTCATCACGCTCTGCCTGCAATATCGCCTTACGCTTCTCAGGGTCTCTCATAGCCTTTGCTTCTTCCCACTGCGCCTTTGACTCTGCCTTTGCAGCCTCAAAATTTGCCTTATCTACCTCGTGCTGTGCCTTTGCACTTTCCTTCATGTCTTTAAATGCTTTCTTATAAAAATTAAACATATCCTTCACCTTAACCTTCCATAATTTTATTACTGAGAGCGATAATTTCATCTGCATACTTTTTACGGCGTGCACCAAGAATACTTTTGTATATAGGATAGCAGATGCTTACCATCAATATTCCAACAATACCAATGATAATACCCGGAAGCATCATATTCTCACCTATAGTGATTCCGAAATAAGTACCTGCTTCAATTACGTCCATGGCAAAGCTCATACCTGTTCCAAGAACCAGTGTTCCGACTGTTCCAAAAACATATGCAAACACCTGCGCCGGACGCTTCACCTTCTTATCAAGCTCCTTTAATGAATCAAGCTGTGTATGTTCCTTTTCTGTGTACTGGGTACGAATCTTCTGTACTAAAAACTCCTTATCATTCTTATCCATGGTAACTCTCCTCCTTTATTCTGCCTTCTTGTCTCCTGATAATCTCTTCTTCGCATCTTCAACAGTTTCTCCATCCTTTGTAAAGAATTTCTCTACAAACTTATCACTCACCTTGTTAAAACCATCAACTACGCCGTCTTCAATTTTCTTGTAACCGCCTACAACACCATCTTCAATTTTCTTGTAACCGGTTGTTACGCCTTCTGCAATTTTCTCATTAACTTCTACAAACTTTGATTTTTCCATGTTATCAATCTCCTTCTCTCTGACTGTAAGTTGTTTTTGTTTTGATGATTGTATTTTACGGCTGGATTATTTGTGAGTTTTTTAAGAAATGTTAGAGAAATGTTAATCTGTAGACTTTTGCATAAAAATATTAATTACAGTTGTTGTGTCTCTTTGACTACCAGATTGTCTTTTGAGTTTCAAATTTATAAAAACTTATAGAACATTTGTTCTGTTTGTGTTATAATATCTTTGCAAGCATTCTTTCTTCCCTGCATCTGCAAACAA
>JAZULV010000072.1:0-30846 GCA_045603305.1 Lachnospiraceae bacterium
ATTAGACAAATGCCATTTTGTTTGTAAATTGAGTATAATGTCTAACCTGTTAATTATGAAGCCTGAATATAATCTATTTTGGTAAGTGCCTTTTTTGCGTTTAGCTTTGGTATGCTGAAATCAAAAAATGGATTATCATAATACTCGATATCAAAGGCATGATTATGAAGAGTATCAGCAAGTTCACGATATAAATCATCTTCAATCTTTACTATATCAGTTACCGATACAGATGTAATATCAGTGCCGTTGGTTTTATCCAGATGTTCGGCAAGTCGTACCAGCTCCGGCACTGCTGATATACCAAGATCATTCATAGCTTCCATATCGACTGTTTCAAGACTACCATTTATGTATCGGTCTACATTATAGCGTGCGATAAATGATTCGATATTAGACAGTGAAAGTGTTGCAAACATTACAATACATATTGCAAATGAAGTCGCTACTGCTTTAAGCTTAGGTACAAACTGTTTGAATATTATAAGAATAAATATTATTGCAAGAACAAACATCAGCCATGTGGCATATACTCTCTTAGGTGTGAGACCATAGCAGTCAATATACATAACCATTTTCGCAACTGCAGTACTTATGAGTACCAGTGTGAATAGTGAGAATATTATTGAAAGCGTTTTTAATAGCAAGGTTGAGACCTTGTTGTGTCGGCGCATAAACAATACAACTGATATTATTACCATAAAATTTATTATCGAGACTATACACAACTGGAAGAAGCCTTCTCTGGCATATTCTGCGTAGCTGAATTCTTCAGGTAAAATTCCGGTAAATCCCGAAATATAATATTTCCACTGGGAAATAAAGAATATCACATATATGCAGAGCAATGGCACAACTGCTGCAAGAACAGTGACAACAGGAGCAATTTTAATCTTCTTATAGGCTGTTCTACAGCTTTCAGAGGTCATAATATTACGCCCCTTGTGGTCTGACGATGAAATAAACAGACCGAATACATACATGCCAATAGGTATAGCAAAAATAAGGCTTATTATGTGAGAAAAAACATCCCCAAAATCAAAATTAAATAGCTTGCCTAAAAGTGAGGTGAAATCTCTGTCATAAGACAAAAGCAGAAGAACTATAGCTGTAGGAATTATAGTAGCAGTTATACCGATAAATATTTTTAGCATAAATCTGCCCCAGCCCTTTGCTTTGCCGGTAAACATTGCTCTAAACAGATGCTGAAGAGAATAAAAAGGCAGAACAAATAATGCTTTAAAAAAGTCAATTGAAAATAAATCCGAAAAGCCTTTTTCTAAGGAGTTACCCATAATAGCATAAAGGAAGTAGCAGTAGGCTGCCAAGGCATATGTATATGCGAGAAAACACAAAAATGAATTTTCGGAGATGATAAAGGCAGCAGAAAGAACTATAGCGGAAGCTGCTGTAAGCAAGTGTATCACTCTGATTTTTTCACCTTTAATTTTTAGAATAACTGATGTTGTAATAAATAATGCAAGAATAAATAAAAAACCACCAAAAGAATTGCGGCTAAGTGGATAGACGCGGCAGAATATATATCCGGCAGCAAAACTAAGCCATGCAAACACACTCTCAAGGGTGGTAAAGGTTCTTAGTGACTGAGACTGGGTATTATTTTGAACAGGTATATTTTGTGTGGATTCAGTATTGCTAATATTAGCAGATGTATTAGTTATATTATCCATGGTCATTACCTCCATTCGTTATATTCTTCGTCATCCACATACTCAATAATGTCTTCTACACGGCAGTTAAGAGCACGGCAGATAGCATCAAGAGTTGAGAAGCGAATAGCTTTTGCTTTGTTGTTTTTAAGTACCGAGAGATTGGCAATGGTAATACCAACCTTATCTGAAAGTTCATTCAGTGACATTTTTCTTTTTGCCATCATCACATCAAGGTTTATTATAATCATATCCGGATTCAGCCTTTCTTTTTAATATTAAATTGTAAAGTCATGTTCGGCTTTAATTGCAGTTGCCTCTTCAATAACATTCTTAACAACTCTCAGGCAGAGGCCGAGGAATATGATTGAAAATGAGGCAATAAAGGATAATTCAAAATAGAATCCAAGGCCAAAAAAGGCTGCACACATCATAAAACAGCACCAGGATACACCGCGGATAAGGGATACACTTGTAAGGGTAAAAACCTTACCGGAATATACTCTAAGTAAAAGCCTAAAAAGCAGGATGTCAGCAAGTATAGCAATTGCCATAATGGCGTATGTAAGTATTAATACATATAGTCTGCCGCTTTCTGTAATAGTATCGCGAACCCCGGTGGTATCAGGAATATTTATTAGAATATTCACTAAGAAGGGGGTAAAGATTACTCCGACAATGCATACAATAAAAAACACAACAGAAATTGCTATTGACAATGAAATAGAAACTTTGCTTGGTATTTTAAACATAATGTGTCCTCCAAATAACATGGTTGTTTTTATAGTACTATATTTGGATAATATAACTGTTTAATATGATTGTCAATATAAAATTATCGAAAAACGATAAAAATGCATTGAAAAACAGTTGAAATCAAACTGTTCATTATATATATTTTTAAAAAATATCATATGATTCTCTTAGAGAAATGAGTTTTGTTTATGATTGACTTAAGTATTTATTATATGTATAATCATAATGGTTTTATCAAAATCGAATATTGGAGGAGTACCCAAGTGGCTGAAGGGTCTGGCTTCGAACACCAGTAGGTCGGTAGCACCGGCGCAAGGGTTCAAATCCCTTCTCCTCCGCTTAGAAAAAGGGCGTTTTATAGCTCTTTTTTGTTTTATCAAATGAGGGGCCAATGAGGTTACTAATAAATCATATGTTTACCTAAAAATCATAATTTTGGATTATATCGTAGAGTTCGCAGAATTGACTGATAAAGCAAATAAATTTATAATTTATTTATAAGACAACAACTTTGTAAATAAGGAGATAGATGTTTATGATTTCTAATGTAATTAATGGGGGGTTACTTGTTAAAGCAGGAGAAGAAATGATAAGAATTGAAGCATGGGGAAATAATTCTCTTCGCGTACGAGCTACAAAAAACAGTAGTTTCTCGGAGAGAAATCAAGGGCTTTTGCCACTTCAATCTTCAGCAGAAATAAATGTTTCACAAACTGAGGCAAATATAAAAAATGGAAGGATTACTGCACAAATAAAAGAAGATAATGATCTGATACAGATTGTTTTCTTTAAGGATGATAAAATTGCTTTAAAGGAATATGTTAATCCATATGCACCTGCAGTCAGAATATTTGCAAGAGAATACAAGCGTATCAGCGAAGATGATTATGCAATTAAGGTGCGATTTGAGAGCAATAGCAATGAGAAAATCTTTGGTATGGGGCAGTATCAGCAGTCAGAATTTGATATGAAGGGCTGTGTTCTTGAGCTTGCTCCGAAGAATGCACAGATTAGTATTCCTTTCTACATTTCAAATATCGGATACGGATTCTTGTGGAACAATCCGGCAATAGGAAAGGTTTCTTTCGGTAAAAATTATACTGAGTGGGATAGTAACCTTTCTTCTGAAATAGACTATTGGATAACGGTAGGAGATGAGCCGAAGGAACTTTTGAAAAACTATAGTGAAGCGACAGGACGGGCACCGGAGTTCCCTGATGACTTGTTGGGACTCTGGCAATGCAAATTGCGTTACCGCACACAGGAGGAAGTCTTAGAGGTTGCAAGAGAGTATCATAGACGTGGATTGCCGCTGGATATGATAGTGATTGACTACTATCACTGGATGCACGACGGAGATTGGAGCTTTGACCCTGCATACTGGCCTGATCCTGCTGCAATGGTCAAAGAGCTTAACGATATGGGCACAAGATGTATGGTGTCTGTGTGGCCTACTGTTCAGACTAACAGTGTAAATTATGAAGAAGTTTTACAAAAAGATTTTCTTGTAAAGACAGTGGATGGTAAAATCGACGGAATATTTGGAAAACCATTCTACGATGCTACAAATCCTAAAGCGCAGGAGTATATTTGGAAAAAATGCAAAGAAAATTACTATGATTACGGTATCGACTCATTTTGGCTGGATTGTGCTGAACCTGAGTTTATTCCTACTGATTTTGAACGATATATGTATTCTGTTGGCTTGGCGGAAAAGAATGCAGGTATTTATCCTCTGGAACACACAAAAGGTATGTATGAGGGAATGAAGGCAGCCGATCAGGATACAGTTGTGAATCTGGTAAGATCGGGTTGGGTAGGTTCACAACGCTATGGTGCGTTATTGTGGTCAGGAGACATTCGTTCAACCTTTGAGACCCTTCGTGTCCAGTTGTGCGCCGGATTAAATATCGGCATGGCAGGAATTCCGTGGTGGACTACAGATACCGCAGGTTTTATTGGAAATGTAACTGACCCGGGATATAACGAGCTGTTAATACGTTGGTTCCAATTTTCGACCTTTTCACCTGTGCTACGACTTCATGGCTGCCTAGGACCCCTCGGAGAAATACCGACTTTATCAGATGATGAGAACAGTGGAGGCTATGCTATTACCGCCCAGCCTCATGAGCTTTGGAGTCATGGTGAAGAAGTGTATGAAATACTTAAAAAGTATTTGATGCTTCGCGTGGGAATGAAAGACTATTTGAAGCAGATTATGGCAGAGGCAAGCGAAAATGGTTCGCCGCTTTTACGTGCAATGTTCTATGAATTTCCTGATGATAAAAATTGTTGGGAACTTAATGATCAATATATGTTTGGGGACAGATACCTTGTTGCTCCTGTTATGTACGAAGGTATGCGTGAAAGAGAGGTTTATCTGCCTTGTGGAAACTGGAAAGATATACATACAGGTGATGTATTGGAGGGCGGAAGGCGTGTGACTGTTCCGGCACCTTTGGAAATAATACCGGTGTTTGAAAGACTTATGTAGAATTATAAGATAAAAGTTTTATACCTAATTGATAGGGGGATAGATTATGTATTATCTGCAAACCAGATGGCAGCTTAATGGGCGACGGTTAATATACTATGGATTAAGGAACTGTGAAAATTTGTTCCATAATGAGATTAAAGTATCTCGTTCTCAGGCTGAAATCATTGCGGCGCTTCCTAAAGAGCTAGATGATAGCGAACGAAAAAAGCTTGGAAATCTTTTGGATGCCTGTATTGTAGAGAGTGAAAAGGTAAGGGGGATTCCTGAAAATTTGCACCAGGCAACATTTTGCAAAAAGTGTTGTGCTAACGATTTTATTATTCCGGGCATAGAATTTGATGCTGAAGGTTTATGCCCTATGTGCCAGACTGAGGAAGATACTAAGAAGCTGCGAAGTATTGTTCCACTTATAAAAGATATTCCTAAGTCGAAAAAGTCCCGATTTGATGTGGCACTTTTCTATACAGGCGGCAAAGATTCTACATATATGCTTTATTATTTGTCAAAGGTAAAGGGGCTTCGCGTGCTTGCAATGACCTGGGAGATTCCTTTTATGTCTGAGAGCGCGAAACGAAGCATTGATAATGCCAAGAAGCATTTTACTAATGTTGAGTTTATTACACGATACATTAATCAGACTGATATGCAGAAAATATATCACAAGTTATATTCAATCAGCGAAAACACTTGTGCATGCCCTTCGCTGGCGTATGTGTTATTTTATCCTGAAATGGTTGCAAACCGTGTACCTTATTTTATCGCAGGAAATGAACCGGCACAGATGATTGGACTATATTATAATCATATGGCACCTAAATTTGCTTATTCTTTCCCGGATAACAGGGTACTGCAGTGCCTTGTTAGTATAGGAAGGGTGTTGACATTGCACCCTCCATTAAAGCGTGGTCAGTTTCATACTCTGGCAACTATGAAGCAGCTTGCCTATGGTAGTTCATGGTTCAAGGATTTATTTGGTTATAAAAATGAATTGGTTGACAATGTGGTTACTGCAATTCATGAAGTTCCTGAATTACTGCCACCCCTTAAGAAGAGTATAAGGCACTCATCACGGACAGGCAATATACCAGCCTTTGTTCATATAGACTTTGATGAAATTAGTGGGGGAAGATACGACTGGAGAGAAGTTAAAGCACAGATTGTAAAGGAATGTGGATGGGTGGCACCACAGGATGTGGAAAAGGGATTACATACAAGCTGTAAGATTGAAAAGTGTAAAGAGTTTTCACAGTTTAACAGGTTTTATCATTGTCGCAGCAGAATGATTCCTTTTAGTGCTATTGAAATTTCTCTGGCTAGCCGTAATCGTAATTTGTCCCGTGAAGAGGCAATTCGTGAGATAGAACAGTCACTGGGATTTTCTTTAACGGAAGTGGCAGAGTGTAAGATAATGCATGATTATTTACAGGAGAGGCAATGATAAATATATATTATTTTACGGGAAGTGGTCATAGTAGGAAGCTTGCAGAGCATTTGGGAGAAATGCTTGGCGGACCGGTTTTGGATATAAACAGAGTGGAGGAATGTTGCACTACTGATACAGCGGTGGCTGTATTTCCGGTGTATTGTCAGAACATACCCGAACCGATGCAGCAGTTTCTTAGAGAGCTTTCTGCCAAGTACGTTGTTTTGATTGCAACCTATGGAAGATTTAGTTTTGGTAACGTTCTTTTGGAAGCAACACAACTGGTCAGGGGGACTGTGATTGCAGGAGCATGTGTACCGGTTGGACACAGTTATCTTGATGAAGGGGATGTTCCTTTTAATGAAAATGATTACCTGCCGATTTTAGAGCGTATCAAAGCACCCTGTAAAGCAGCTATAACAAAGTCCTTTAAGAATCCATTAGCAGATGTATTTCCTGAATTAAGGAGCAGAATAGGTGTTAAAATTCAGAGAACCGGTAAATGCAGGGAGTGTGGTCAGTGCAACAATATTTGTCCAATGCAGACAATGAATAATGGTGTTATGGGCAGACAATGTATCAGATGTTTGAAGTGTGTATCAAATTGTCCTGAAAATGCTCTGTTAGTTACATACAATCTCTTTTTGAAGCTTTATTTAAAAGGAAAGCGAAAAAATAAGTTTGTTATATTTTTATAATACAGGAGTTAACTAATGATTGATTTTAAACCTATTACAATAGAGGACAAGCTTCTCTATGAAAAGTATCTCATTGATGGAAATGAGCGTGGCTGCAATTATAATTTTGCCAATTTATATATGTGGGGAAATCAGCAGGCAGCAATTGTTAATGATCATATAGTGTTTTTTTCTCAGTTTAATAATTTTAAATGCTATCCATTTCCAATAGGAAGTGGAGATAAGAAGAGTGTGCTGGATGCTGTTATTGCGGATGCTAAAGAAAGAGGAATCAGATGCCGGTTCACAGGTATGGGAGAAGTTGAAAAACAAACCTTAGAAGTGCTATATCCTGAGATGTTTGAGTTTAAAAATGACAGAGATTCTCACGATTACGTTTATGCAATTGATGATTTGGCAGATTTGAAGGGAAGAAAGTACCATGGTAAGCGCAATCATTATCATAGATTTTGTGATGCATTTCCGAATTATACTGTAGAACCTCTTTGTGAGGATAATCTGTCACAGGCAAGGCAAATGATAGAGAAGTGGTATGAGGTCAGACTGCAGGAAAATCCGGATTCAGACTATCACATGGAGCAGGCTGCCTTAGCGAAGGCTTTTGACAACTATCGTGAGCTTGGAATGGAAGGTATAATGCTTTTTGATGGGGAGAAGGTTATGGCAGTAACAATGGGCAGCAGAATGGCAGAGGACACCTTTGATGTGCATTTTGAAAAGGCACGATGGGATGTGGACGGCGCTTACACAGCGGTAAATCTGGAGTTTGCAAGATATATTCGTGATAAATATCCTCAGATAAGATATCTTAACAGAGAAGAAGATATGGGGATTGAAGGACTGCGTAAGTCCAAGGAAAGCTACAAGCCGCATCATATGGTAGAGAAAATATCAGCCTCTCTGATAGAGGAATAATGTAATTAACAGAAAGAAGTATAAGCGCCCTGCCGGTATGGCAGGGCGCTTAAAGTATGCAAAAGGTGTTTTATTTAAATATCTTAGTAATACAATTCACGAATTACAGATTCACACTGGGCGGCATCCATGCCACATTCGATTTGTGGATTGTATAGAAGCTTTAGTATAAGAAAATCAGTTTCTGACAGACACTGAACCTCAGAATATTCCTGATATATAATGCTGTCGGAACGAAGTAAAGTGTCGTTGATTGGTCCAAGGGCGTTGTAAATCTCCTCGAGAATTACAGAGTTTCGTAGGATTTGGGTTAAATCTGTGCGGTAGCAGATGATTGCATCGTATATTTCGTTCAAATCGTCGTACCAGAAAGTTACCGCGCCGTCTACATTGTCATACTCCCCACCACTTCCCATTCTCTCTATTAACTCCTGTTGGGTGCAGAAATATATGTCCAGTGTGGCATCATATTCATTTTCTACCTCATATATTCCCGGAAAACCGGCTATGGAATTTAACTGCTCTGTAAATGTGCAGATAGTATCATAGTCTTCCAAAGTGTATTCTCCATTCAGCTTAAAGTAAATAGGATTGCTCCACTTTTGTATGAGGCTTGGGTCGCCGCTAATAGTATATTCGCTGTCAAGGCATACCTCATTGAAATACAGGATGACATCTTCCACGGGGATTCCTTCGATATAGTATTCGGAATGTAGTGGTTCTGCATAGGTGGTTTCAGTAACTGCTTCTGTAGTGGGAATACTCTCTGCTGTTTCTGTTGTATGGAAGCTCTCTGCTGTTTCGTCAGCATGGACACTTTCAATTGTTTCAGTAAATTGAATGCTTTCGGTAGTCTGTATATTTGTAACTGATTCAGCGGTTATAGTGTCATCAGTTTCACCGGAAGAATCCGGCGGAACAGGTTTGTTCACAGTACATGATGTTAATAAGAGACTTAATGTCAATGTAAGAAAACAAGAGGAAAACTTTTTCATCCTTATATCTCCGTATAATTTATTAATAAACGTTACGACTAAATTATAGTATGTTTTTGAAACAAATACAATCGGTAATGTATTGTTCATAGGATTGTTGTTTAGAGGATTTCATAGTATAATTAAAAGAAATAACAGATTATTATTGGTGTGAGGGGAGACTATGAGGAGGGTTGATTTTTTAAATACAAAAGGCAGAGCATTTGTTATTTTTCTGTTTTCGTTAATATGCATCGGACTGTTTGTGGTATCTGCTAACTTTGCTATAGCGACAGGTTATGAATTTAGCGGCATAGGTATAGGTATTGCTTTGATGATACTGGCTATACCGTTTCATCTCCGGGGCAAGAAGAATGGAGTATGTTATTTAGTTAGTTTTTTGCTTAATTCGATAGGTAATGGATTTTCTGTATCAGCATATTATTTGGTAAAGGAAGTTAAAGTTGATTTATATGAAATGCTTTTTGCATCTGTTATTGCAGCCGGCGTAATGCTTTTTGTGTATTTGATGCTTCAGATTTTTAGCAAGTCTAAAAAGGTTACGGTTACTATAGCTGCAATTATCATTGCTGCACTGATGGCAGCAGCAATTAGTCTTTGGATTTTACGGGATGCCGGATTTTATAGTTTTGGATTTTTCAGTTTGTTGATATCAATGTTCTTCTTGTGTGTGTTTGGTATTAATATTAACCAAGAGAAACGTCCTGTGCTGAGAGATATTTCTTTTGGAAGCTTTGGTACGTTTGTTATTATAACGGTAGTTGTATTAGCGATTTTGTCTGAAAGGGAAGTACTGAGTGAACTGGACTTTGGATGGGATTGGAAGAAGAAAAAGAAGATTTAGTTTTGGTGAATTAAAGATAATCTATAGAAGCGAAGCAACAGGGGTTCATCACTGTTTTTGTCAGCACAAATATGGAGGGACTATATGTATTATGTAATGAGCGATATACATGGCGAGTACGATAAATACCTTGCTATGCTGGAAAAAATCAATTTCAGTGATAATGATGTTCTGATTGTGCTGGGGGATGTTATAGACCGTGGACCGGAACCGGTTAAGGTGTTAAAGGATATGTCCATGCGACCGAACGTATATCCTGTTATCGGAAATCATGAGCTAATGGCTTTGGATATCCTTAAGTCTTTATTGGAAGAGCTGACGGAAGAGAATTTTGATGCACTGATAACTGATGAATTGATGAAGAAGCTTGTTATCTGGCAGCGTAATGGCGGAGGTATAACATTAAAGAAGTTTATGGAGCTGCCTAAAGATGAAAGGCTGGATATTATTGATTACATGGATGAGTTTGAACCATACCAGATAATCGACATTGACGATAAACATACAATGCTTTTTGTTCATGCGGGGCTTGGAAATTATTACGACGGCAAATCACTGATGGAGTACACTTTAGATGAGCTGACCTTTGAACGGCCAAAGTTAAATCAGATGTATTATGATGATTCTCTTACGGTTATTGTAGGTCATACTCCGACATTAGTTTTAAGCGGCAAGGCTGAAATATATCGTTCCGGTAATGTGATGTTTATTGACTGTGGTGCTGCATATGGTGGCAGACTGGCGTGTTTGTGTCTGGATACGATGGAAGAGTATTATGTTTAGTGATACGATGTACCAAAGATTATAGATGTTTTAAAGAGCAAAGGGTGGATTTAAAGATTTTTATCTGGGAGGTATAAAGCATTATGAAAAGAAAAGTTGTTGTATTGGGCGGGGGAACCGGTTCTTCAACGTTGCTTCGTGGATTAAAGGAATTTCCTCTTGACTTGACTGCTATTGTATCGGTATGTGACGATGGCAGCAGTACAGGTATTCTGAGAGAGGAATTCAGCATTCCGGCAGTTGGAGATATACGAAGAGTTTTGGTTGCTTTATCGGAAACAGAACCTTTAGTAATGGAATTGTTTAATTATCGCTTCCGTACAACCAGTGATTTGGACGGTCATACGGTGGGTAATCTGCTGCTTACAGCCTCTTCAGAGATTACAGGTAATTTGTCCGATGGAATCGAAGCATTAAGCAAAGTGTTTAATCTGAAAGGAAAAGTAGTACCATTAACAGAGGATAATGTAGTTTTAATGGGTGAGATGGAAGATGGCACTATTGTAGAAGGGGAACACCATATTACCCAGAATAAGAATAAAATCAAGCGGGTGTATTACAAAGAAGAAGCGGTGCCGACGAAGGATGCAGTGAAGGCACTGGAAGATGCGGATTTGATTGTACTTAGCATGGGAAGTCTTTATACCAGTATTATTCCGAATCTGATTTGTGATGAAATACTAAATGCCATAGACAGAAGCAATGGTAAGATTATGTATGTCTGCAATATGGTGACACAGCCCGGAGAGACTGAAGGTTTTACAGTATCCGACCATATTAAATTGTTAAATCAGTATCTGGGAAAGCGTAAGATTGACGTGGTGGTTGCTAATGACGGAAAGATTGATGAGAACATGGCAAGGCGATATGAATCTTTGGAGCAGAAGGATGCGGTTGTGTTAGATAAAGATGAAGTAGAAACTTTAGTAACAGATGTGATATATGATGATTATGTTACTGTTAAAAATAATCTGTTACGACATAATGTGCTGAAACTGGGCATGCATATATTCGGATATTTGCTGGAGGAAAAATGATTGTTACATATGTCAGAAACAAGATTGAACCTTTATTGGGAAAGAAATATATAATATGCAAGTATTAGATTAGGGAAAACTCGTTGAAAGACGAGTTTTTTGCTTGTTAGGAAAGTTAAAAAATATACTGAATTAAATTCAACATTTTTACTATTAGCTTGACAATATATTCTACATCATGTAGAATGAAATTATACTACAAGATGTAGAATGGAGGTAGAGGTATGAGTGAATTACAGATGGGAGCAGTAGAATCCCGCTTTGCTGATATTATCTGGCAGAATGAGCCTATATCGACTACAGAGCTGGCAAAGCACAGTGAAGAGCTGCTTAAGTGGAAGAAGACTACTTCATATACAGTTTTAAAGCGCCTTTGTGACAAGGGGATTTTTCAGAATAATAAAGGTGTTGTCACATCACTTATTTCAAAGCAGGAGTTTTATTCTTTGCAGAGTGAGAAGTTTGTGGAGCAGACCTTTGAAGGTTCTCTGCCGGCATTTCTTAATGCATTTACAGCGAGGAAGTCATTGACACCGGAAGAAGTAGAGCATCTGCGCCGTATGGTTGCTGAGTATGGGGAGGAATGATTATGGAAAGAGTATTTTTAGAACTACTCAATATGAGCATAACTGCGAGCTGGCTGGTGCTGGCGGTAATTATTATCCGATTACTGTTAAAGAATGCACCCAAGTTTATCAGATGTATTATGTGGGCGTTGGTTGGTATCAGACTGATTTGTCCTTTCTCCTTTGAAAGCAGTTTAAGTCTTATACCTAGTGCCGAGACTGTTCCGCAAGAGATTATTTATTCACAGACTCCTTCAATAGATAGCGGAGTTTCAGTTTTAAATCAAACAGTGAATCCTATTATATCTGATTCACTGGCTCCTGAGATTGGCGCAAGCGTAAATCCTGTTCAGGTTGTTTTATTTGTGGCTTCGGTTCTTTGGATAGCAGGCATTGCTGCGATGCTTATTTACACACTTATCAGCTATATTCGTATTCACAGAAAGGTAAGAGAAGCTATAGAGCTTAAGGATAATGTGTGGATATGTGACCACATAGATACACCATTTATATTTGGAGTGTTCCGCCCTCGTATCTTCCTGCCTTCGTCTATGAATGAAGCTGATATGAGGCATGTCATATCTCATGAACGCGCTCACCTTGCAAGATATGACCATCTGTGGAAACCTATTGGTTTTCTTTTGTTAACGGTTTACTGGTTCAATCCGGTTCTTTGGATTGCATATATTTTGCTATGCCGTGACATTGAAATGGCATGTGATGAGAAGGTAATCAAAGAAATGGGCATCGAGAATAAGAAGTCTTATTCGGAGGCACTGATAAATTGCAGTGTGCCGCGAAAGATGATTGCTGCATGTCCGTTGGCATTTGGCGAGATGAGTGTGAAGAGCAGAATCAAAGGGGTATTAAATTATAAGAAGCCGGCATTTTGGCTTGTAATAACAGCGGTGGTTTCATGTATAGTTGTAGCAGTGTGTTTTCTGACAAATCCTTCTGGAGTGAAGCTTACACAATTGAAGGAAGATATCAGTTTTGAGAAGTTGTTTGATAACGTTGAACGATTAGAGGTTGTCAGTGGTGAAATGGGTTATGCCACCGAAGAGCCGGGGACTATTGCAGAAGTAATTAATATTCTTAAAGAGGTTAAAATCAGCCGCAACCCTATTTCCAAGAGCAGAGCAGAAGACAGAGACAGAACTAACACGATAACTATTAATAATGGTAACACCCTTTGCTTTAGTAAAGATTGTTCTGAATACTGGGTATATACCGGAGTGAAACCGACCTTTTCTTACAAGGTTATGAATCCGGAGACTGTAAAGAAAGCGTTTGAAATAGAGAGGTTGTCTTCATTTAGCGGAACTATAGACAGTAAGTATTATTTCGACGCAACTGTTTTAGAAACAGGGACACCTATTTTGGTTGAGCCTTTTGAAGAGGCTCAGGAGAGAAAAAGTTCCGATAAAATATATGTAAGCACTAATGTATCAGGAGAGCAGGCGGTGCCGGAACTTAAAGTGGGTGATGAGGTGCGTATTTACTATGACGGACTGATTATGGAGACTTATCCGGCACAGATTGGTAATGTGTATGAAATATGTCTTTTGAAGGAATTAAAGGACGAGGAGCATAGCACTGAAGCTGCAAGTGAGCCGGAGACAGAATCTCAGACTGAAGAGATAACAACAGAAGAGGTAACAACAGAAGCGACAACAGAGGAAACTACAGAAGAAACAACCCGGCAAAGTAGTAGTGTGACACAAGAACCTGTTCAGAATGTTCCGGTAACAGAAATACCGACAGAAATTGTTACAGTAGAGCCGACTAGTGAAGTTGTGAAAGAAACAGAGCCGGAAGTTACATATGTATTCGATGAGCCTTATCATATTGAGGTTTCAAAGATATACTATATAGGTGATAGCAGCATTTCTGTTAATGCGTTAAATTTCACACAAAAAGTTCCGAGTAATAATCGTCATTTACCAACTTATAAGTTTGAAAGCAAAGCAGAAATAGATGCATTCATAGACAAATATAGTGATGAAGCTAATTTGACAGAGTATATGCCGTTTTTCAGTGAGGGTAAAGCAAAGTATAATAATACATTTTTTGAGAGTAAAGCATTGATTCTGGCATATGTTGAGGCAAGCAGTGGTTCTTATCAATATGGTGTAAAAGGTATTGATAATAATGGTCAAAGTTTTGTCATTCATGTTGAGCAGATAAATTATGATGACGATATGGTAGGCACTGCTGATATGGCAGGACATTTTGTTACGGTTGCGGTTGATAAAGATCTTATTAAGAACTGCACTGTGTTTGATGCTGATGTAGAAGAACCGTGGAGATAGTTAATAATTCATACAAAAAAACTCGCTTTTCGGCGAGTTTTTATTGTATTATATCATTATTTGTTTTGTACAGAACTGTTACTATTGTCAGAAAATTTATTATTTTATAAAACGTTTCATTGACGGTTATATACTTTGTTAGTATAATTAATATTAACTATTTAATTTAAATATACAATTTTCAGTGACAAAAGCATAGAATGGTCGATAATTAATAATATTCGAATTTCTAACATGTATTTAGTAAGCTGAAAGTAAGATGAAAGGAGTGGTTTTGTTATGAATTCCAAGTATGATGCTTTGTTTACCCCTTGGAAGGTTGGTAACGTAGAAATCAAGAACCGTATAGTTCTTTGTCCTATGGGAGGTACTTCATTGTTCGGATGGATGGAGCCTAACCATTTTGACAAGGAGGCAGCAGCATTTTTCCTTGAGCGTGCGAATAATAATGTAGGTCTTATTATCCCAGGTATTGCTCCGTTAAAGGATACCCTCGGTGGCAGATGGCTCTACAAGAACAAGAAGATGTTTAAGGAATTAAAGGTGTTTATGGACGAGATTCATAAGACAGGAGCGAAGCTTTTTGTGCAGCTTACTGCCGGTATGGGTCGTTCATGGGCGATTACTGACCATGTTCTTCTGCTTCATAACAATCCGGTACTGCGTACCATTGCAAAGCCTATCATTGATACAAGCTATCAGCTGGCAAGTCCAAGCGAGCTTCCTTCCAGATGGGCAGAGAATGTTACCTGCCGTGCCTTGACTGTAGAGGAAATCGAAGAGATTATTGATGCCTTCGCAAAGACTGCGGCACTCTGTAAAGAAGCCGGAGTAGACGGTGTGGAGGTTCATGCAGTTCATGAAGGATATTTGCTTGACCAGTTTACATTAAAATATACTAACAAGCGTACTGACCAGTACGGAGGTTCTTTCGAGAATCGTTACCGTTTCCCTGTGGAAGTTGTTAAGGCTATTAAGGCTAAGTGTGGCGATGATTATCCGGTTTCACTGCGCTATAGTGTTGAGTCTAAGGTTAAGGATTTTTGTGTGGGTGCTGTTCCGGGCGAAGAGTACACGGAGATTGGTCGTGATATGAGCGAGAGCGAGAAGGCCGCCAAGTATCTTCAGGATGCGGGCTATGACATGCTTAACGCTGACAATGGTACATATGATTCCTGGTACTGGGCGCATCCGCCAATGTACATGCCACAGAATTGTAACTTAGATGATGTTGCCCATATTAAGAAGTTTGTAGATATACCTGTAGTCTGTGCCGGACGTATGGAGCCGGATGTTGGTGCTAAAGCGGTAGCAGAAGGAAGAATTGATGGTGTGGGTATTGCCCGCCAGTTCTTGGCTGACGGAGAGTGGATAACCAAGCTTATCGAGGACCGCCTTGAGGATATCCGCCCTTGTATCTGCTGTCATGCAGGCTGTTTTAACTTTGCTCACTACAAGGGTGTTGCAAATGACCAGGCATTTGGTGATACAGCTCATTTAGCACGTTGCGCAGTCAATCCTGAGACAATGCAGTCCAAGAAATATAACATCAAGCCTGCCAAGAAGATTAAGAATATCGCTGTTATCGGTGGCGGTATCGGTGGTATGGAGGCTGCTATTGTATGTGCGAAGCGTGGACACAAGGTAACTCTTTATGAGAAGACTGACAAGTTAGGCGGTGTATTTATTGCGGCAGCATCTCCATCCTTTAAGGAGAAGGACAGAGATTTGATTGCATGGTATAACCGTGAGATTTTGAAGCATGGTATTGAGATTAAGCTGAATACTGAAGTAACTGATGTTAATTCATTAAATGCTGACGAAGTTATCGTGGCAACCGGAGCGAAGGCTAACACGATTCCTGTTAAGGGTGTGGAAATGGGTATTGAAGCCGTTGATTTCCTTCTCGGTGAAAAGGAAGTTGGCGAGAATGTAGTTATTATCGGCGGTGGTCTTACCGGCTGTGAAATTGCTTACGAGTTGTATTTACAGGGTAAGAAGCCAACCATTATAGAGATGAAGAATGATTTGATTGCGGTAAGCGGAGTCTGTCTTGCAAATTCAAGCTTCTTAAGAGATTTCTTCAACGCTAACAAGGTGCCTGTTCATTTGGAAACCAGGCTTTCTGAGATTCATGAGGACGGTGTAACTGTAACTGATAAGGATAATAAGTCATTTAAGATTGATGCGGATTCAGTTATTCTTTCTGTTGGTTACAAGTCAAATCCTTTAGCAACAAAGGGCGGACACATCCATGTAGTAGGTGATGCTAACAAGGTTGGAAACCTTCGCAGTGTTATCTGGCAGGCATGGGACGTAGCAATGAAATTATAGAAACTGATGGTTGTGAGAGTTGCCGAAAGCAACGCAGCAACCATGTTTCTATATATTATATATAAACATGGAGGATATTAAACTATGCAATTAACTCAGGAACAACAACAGATTTTAAATGGTTCCCAGGGCGAAACTATGGCAAAGGTTATGAAGACCATGGTTATGTTTGGTGAAGCCTTTGAAGCCGAGAAGATGGTGCCGGTAACCGGTGAATACAATCACCTTGTTACTTCCTTTGGTCTGGGAGTTATGAGTCCGGTTTACGATTTAATGGAGCAGCTTATCAATGAAGGTGTTAAGTCAGGACAGAAGTTTTCTGTTGACCCACGTCCTTTAGATAAGAATGTACCGGCAAATTTCTTACAGAAACTGATTTTTAATAAATTTATGTATAATAAGCAGGATTTCTATGAGGAGCAGCTCAAGAAGCTGGGACTTATGGATTCCGATGCATTTACCTGTACCTGTTATATGGAGCAGGTGGGCAATGTGCCTAAGAAGGGTGATGTACTCAGCTGGGCAGAGTCTTCAGCGGTTGTATATGCTAACTCAGTGCTTGGTGCGAGATGTAACCGTAACTCAGGTATTATGGATATCATGGGTTCAATCGTAGGTTACGTTCCTTACTTTGGACTTTTGACCGATGAAGGGCGTAAAGCTTCATGGGTAGTGAAGATTGAGACTACAAAGAAGCCGGAGGCGCAGCTTTTAGGCTCAGCTATCGGTATGAAGGTTATGGAAGACGTACCTTATGTTATAGGTCTTGATAAGTGGATTGGTACCGAACTTGATGATGCTGCCTGCACATATCTTAAGGATTTTGGTGCGGCGACAGCGTCTAATGGTGCGGTAGGTCTTTACCACATTGATAATCTGACTCCGGAAGCAGTAGAGCAGGGCAGCGACCTTATTAAAGAAGGTGCTAAGGAATATATCATAGATGATGCAGAGCTTGAAAGAGTAAAGGCGAATTATCCAATGATATGGAAGGATGCAAATGCTAAGCCAAAGCTTTGTTTTATGGGATGTCCGCACATGAGCTTACAGCAGCTTAAGGACTGGACTGACCGTGTAGAAGCCGGACTTAAGGAAGCTGGTAATTCTAAGGTAGTTATTCCTACAGTATTTACTGCTTCTCCGGGTGTGTTAAAGGAGTTTGAAAAGACACCTTACGCTAAGAGACTTAAGGCAACAGGCGTTATAACATCATACATTTGTCCGCTTATGTACATGAACAATCCGCTCTGTGCCAAGATGCCTGTAATCACTTCATCAAATAAGCTTCGTACATATACTACTGCACGTTATTATACTGATGATGAGATTCTTGTTCAGATTACGAAAGGAGGCAGATAATCATGAAAAAGTTTAAAGGTCGTGTTGTAACACCGGGAACTGTTACTGCTAAGGCTGTGGTAACAACTGCGGGATTTAATACTCTTGCCTCTTTACAGAAGGCGTTACAGTTTGGTGATAAAACTGCCAAGTGTAATGACCAGAACAATCCGGAGCTTTTCGGCAAGCCTCTTGCAGGCAATGCTCTTTGTCTTCCACAGACTATAGGTTCAACTACCGGTGGACTGGTGCTTTACTGTGCCTGTGCCATGAAGCGTCAGCCTGCATGTCTGCTCTTTTCAAATCATATTGATTCTCTGGCAGCAGCCGGCGCTGTGCTTGCGGATGTATGGTTAGACGATATCACCATGCCGGTAGTAGACTGCCTTGGAGATGAATTTTTGAATTATGTAAAGGACGGTATGAATATTACTATTGAAGAAGACGGAACCGTTTGTGTAGAATAAATCATTTCTATTTAAAATTGCAAATGTATAATTAACATTAAGACACCTATTGCAAGCTGAATGTTAGATTTGGCAGCAGTAGGTGTTTTATTGTATGCGTTGATAATTAAAATTTATATGTGGTTATTTGTAAAAAAACATTCTGACAATTGAGCAAAATTATTGAAAAAAATCTATAATGTGTTATATTATATATAATATGACCTATAATTATTTTTAGGTTAATTGATATGTATCAAGGAGGAAATATATGAGGGGTAAAAGGTTTTTTAAGGCCGGAGTGGCTATGCTTATGACACTTGTTGTTGTGGCAGGTCTTGTTATTAATCCGGTAAGTTTGCTTAAGTCAGATGCAAGTGCATCAGCTTTGGACAAGGTGTTTTTTAATGCCGCATTAGAGACAGACAACTCGTTTAGAAGTGACGTTGTTTATGAGAATCTTGGTGGTAATAACTTAACACTTAGCACACCGGCAGATGCTTTTATTACACCTGAAGGATATCTTCAGATTAATTATAAGAGTTCTGCTACAGCAGCAAATGATGGTTCTTATACTGTCTGGGGTGAAGGTGGAGATTATTTTGGCGGCGATCAGAAGTTTGTAAGGTTTGTGCTTAAAGCCACAGAAGAAGACTATGCTTCCCAGTTTTCAGTTTCATTCTATTTTGAGGGATCATCTGTAGCAACATACAGTTTTGCAACATGGCTTTCAGACAGTGGTTATTCAAAAACACAGATTGATGCAGCAGTAGGCAGCTTCCAGACATTTGATTTAAAAGTTCCAAGTACTGATAATTACAAGGGTATGAAGCTTAAGTTCAATCAGGGCAGTTCATCAGGTACGTTATATATAGATAGTATAACATTTGGTGAGAGTACGATTTTTGACAGCTTTGATTATGCATCAAGAAATAATGCTTATACAGATGTTAATGGCAATCGTCCTATGTACAGACCTAGCACTTCTATAAATGGAAGTTTGGCGGGTCATAACTACGCAAGTAATATGATGTGGTCTGCTTCAACCATGATGGCTAATATCGTTGATAATGCTAATTCCGGCGGCAGAGCACTTCAGATTGATTATAATACTAATACTGATTCATATGCTATGCTTAGCAGCAGCAGTACCGTAAGCGGTGAACCGTTACTGGCATTAACAGTTAAGGGTGATTCAAATGCTAACGGCAGTATGTCAGTTAAGCTTATGAATGGTAATACGGTAGTTGATACTCTTAGTATTTCTGATTTTGCAACGACACCGGCAGGCAGTGTTGTAGCTTCGATAGGTTCAGGATATCAGACTATATACGCAGAGATTGATCCAAGTATCAATTTCAATGTTGTAAGATTTGAATTCGATGGCGAAAATGTAACAGGTAAGGTATTTGTTAAGGATGTTTATTTCCCAAGATATTCATATACAGTAGAACATTATTTTGATGACGCTATTGACTCATCAAAGACTGAGACTTATTCAGGTCTTAAGTATGGTGATAGCATTGATGGCGGATATACTGATTATTCAGATACAATATACTCAATCAGTGATGTAGTATATTCTAACCGTTCAAAGACTATCACAGGTGACGCTGATTCTATCAAGGTATATTATGTATCAGAAGTAGATTATTCAATTAACTACTACTATGATGGCATTAAGGATGATAGTAAGACAGAGACAGGTTCTGATAAGCTTGGAGCGGTTAAGTCATGGAGTGACAAACCTGTTGCTGGATACGTATTTGATCATGCATCAGTAGCCAGTATTGTTCTTGGAACAGGAACTAATGTAATCGATGTATATTATGTAAAGGGAACATACGGATATACAATCAATTACTATTATGACGATGTGAAGGATGATACAAAGACTGTAATCGGTACAGAGCTTTTTGGAGAAGAAGTTTCATATACTGATAAGAATATTGAGGGTTACAAGTTTGTAAGTGCATCAGCTGATAAGATTACAATCAGTGAGAATGCTGCTAACAACGTAATCAATGTATACTATGCAAAAGACAGCTTTGGTTACACCGTTGAGTATTATTATGATGGCGTAAAGGATGATACCAAGACAGAGTCCGGTACAGTTCTTTATGTAACAGAGATAGGTTATACAGACAAGAACATCACCGGATATAAGTTTGACGGTGCAACAGCTGATAAGATTACAATCGGCACAGATGTATCTAAGAATATTATCAAGGTGTATTATGTAAAGGATAGCTTTGGTTACACAATTGAGTATTACTATGATGGTGTGATTGATAACAGTAAGACCGAAACAGGTACAGCTCTTTATCAGTCAACAGTTGGCTTCGAGCATAAGAATATTACCGGATATGAGTTCGTAAGTGCATCTCCGGAAAAGCTTACAATTTCAGAGATTGAAGACAGTAATGTTATCAAGGTATATTATGCTAAGGACAGTTTCTTATTTACAATTAACTACTACTACGATAGTGTAAAGGATGATAGCAAGACTGTAACCGGTTCTGCAGCTTACAATTCAGAAGTAGGCTATGATGATAAGAACATTACCGGATACAAGTTTGACAGTGCAACAGCTGAGAAGATTACAATTAGTGAGGATGTTTCTAAGAATGTAATTGATGTATATTATGTAAAAGATTCATTTGGTTATACAATCAACTACTATTATGATGGCGTTAAGGATGATAGCAAGACTGTAACAGGTACAGCTCTTTATCAGTCAGTGGTAGGTTATGCAGATAAGAATATCACAGGATACAAGTTTGACAGTGCATCAGCTGACAGTATTACAATCAGTGAAGTGGCTTCAAACAATGTAATCGATGTATATTATGTGAAGGATGGCTTCCCATATACAATCAACTACTACTATGATGGTGTTAAGGATGATAGCAAGACTGAAAGTGGCACAGCTCTTTACCAGTCAGTGATAGGCTATACAGACAAGAACATCACCGGTTACAAGTTTGACAGTGCATCATCAGACGAGATAATTATAGGTGTAGATGCCAATGATAATGTAATCGATGTATATTATGTAAAGGACAGCTTCCCATATACAATCAACTACTACTATGATGGTGTTAAGGATGATAGCAAGACTGAAAGTGGCACAGCTCTTTATCAGTCAGTGGTAGGCTATGCAGATAAGAACATCACCGGCTACAAGTTTGACAGTGCATCAGCAGAAGAGATAACAATCGATGTAGATGCTGACAATAATGTAATAAATGTATATTATGTAAAGGACAGCTTCCCATATACAATCAACTACTACTATGATGGTGTTAAGGATGACAGTAAGACAGTAACAGGTACAGCAGAGTATCAGAGCGTAGTAGGTTATACAGATAAGAACATCACCGGTTACAAGTTCGATAGTGCAACAGTAGACAGTATTACAATTAGTGCTGATGCAGTGGCTAACGTAATTGATGTATATTATGTAAAGGACAGCTTCGGATATACAATCAACTACTACTATGATAGTGTTAAGGATGATACAAAGACAGTAACAGGTACAGCAGAGTATCAGAGCGTAGTAGGTTATACTGATAAGGTTATTGAAGGATTCAAGTTTGTAAGTGCAACAGCTGACAGCATTACAATTAGCGAGATTGCAGAGAACAATGTAATCAACGTATATTATGCTAAGGATACATTTGGATACACAATCAACTACTACTATGATGGTATTAAGGATGACAGCAAGACTGATATAGGTACAGCCCTTTACCAGTCAAAGGTAGGCTATACAGATAAGAATATCACCGGTTATAAGTTTGACAGTGCTACAGCTGATGAGATTACCATTACTAATGATGCAGCATTGAATGTAATCGATGTATATTACGTAAAGGATAGTTTCGGTTATACAATCGAGTACTACTATGATGGTGTTATTGATGATACCAAGACTGTAGCAGGCACAGCTCTTTATCAGTCGACAGTAGGTTATGAAGATAAGAATATTACAGGCTACAAGTTTGTAAGTGCTTCTCCTGAAGAACTTACTGTTTCAGAGATTGAAGCAAGCAACGTTATCCGCGTATATTACGCAAAGGACAGCTTCCCATACACTATCAATTATTATTATGATGGTGTTAAGGATGATACTAAGACCGTAAATGGTACAGCAGTATATCAGCAGACAGTAGGTTATGAAGATAAGAATATCACAGGCTACAAGTTTGACAGTGCATCAGTAGAAGAAATTACTATCAGTGCAGACGCAGTGGCAAATGTAATTGATGTATATTATGTAAAGGATAGCTTTGGTTACACAATTAACTATTACTATGATGGCGTAAAGGATGATACCAAGACAGTAACAGGTACAGCGGTATATCAGTCAGAAGTAGGCTACACAGATAAGAACATCACCGGTTACAAGTTTGACAGCGTATCAGCTGAGACTATAACAATCAGTGAAATTGCTTCTACAAATGTTATTAATGTATATTATGTGAAGGATTCATTTGGATACACAATCAATTACTACTATGATGGTGTAAAGGATGATAGCAAGACTGAAAGTGGCACAGCTCTTTACCAGTCAGTGATAGGCTATGCAGACAAGAATATCACAGGATATAAGTTTGACAGCGTATCAGCTGAGACTATAGTAATCAGCGAAGTAGCAGAGAACAATGTAATCGATGTATATTATGTAAAGGATTCTTTCGGATATGTAATCGAGTACTATTATGACGGTGTTATTGATGACAGTAAGACTGTAACAGGCGAAGCTCTTTACAAGTCAGAAGTAGGTTACGAAGATAAGAATATTGCCGGTTACAAGTTTGATACTGCAACTGCTGAGACTATTATTATCAGTGAGCAGGAAGAGAACAATGTAATTAAGGTATACTATGTAAAGGATAGTTTTGATTATGTTATCAATTATTATTATGATGGCGTGATTGATGAAACATTAACTGAAGAAGGTACAGCAGTATACTTATCAGACATTACTTACACAGATAATATCAAGGAAGGTTACAAGCTTGATAAGGTTGATCCTGAGAGCGGAACAATAAACATTTCTTACGATGTAGAGAAGAACGTAATCAATGTATACTATGTGAAGTATTCAGTTGAGTACACAATTGAGTATTACTATGATAATGTAATTGACAGTTCACTTACAGTTAAGGGTTCAGGCTTATATGGTGATACAGTTACTTACGAGCCACAGCTTAAGGATGGATACAAGTTTGTTAAGGTAAGTGCAGAAAAGATTACTCTTGGTGATGAAGAAAATATCATTAAGGTATACTACGAGAAGATTCCTGCACCTGTAACACCTCCTGCAACAGGTGATGATATGTCTGTAGCAAGACCAATCGTTACTATGATGCTTTGCTTATTAGTATTAGGTGCAACCTGTGTTGTAAGCGTAAAGCGCAGAAGAGGATAAGAGATTTTAGCAATTCAATAATTAATTATTAATTTAAGCTGCTATCCGGTAGAAATATCGGGTAGCAGTTTATTTTTACAAAAAAAATAAAGCGGATATTGCTACCCGCTTTACTCGTAATTATTGATAATGCTTATCTTTAGAATAATTTATCGAATCTCTCCATAGCTTCGATTGTGTTCTCTCTGCCGCCGAAAGCAGTAAGTCTGAAGAAGTTCTTACCATTCTCGCCAAAGCCGGCGCCAGGAGTACCAACTACCTGAGCGTTATTTAAGAGGTAATCAAAGAACTCCCATGACTCCATGCCGTTAGGGCACTCAAACCAGATGTAAGGTGAATGAACACCGCCGAAGTATCTGATACCTTTTCTGTCAAGAACTGAAGAAATAATCTTAGCATTCTCCTGATAGAACTTGATATTTTCCTTGCACTGTGCCATACCTGCCTCTGAGAATACCTCAGCAGCACCATTCTGAACGATGAAAGAAGTTCCGTTGAACTTTGTGCTCTGGCGGCGGTTCCACATTGCATTAAGAGACATCTCTTCACCATTAGAAGCCTTGAACTTAAGCTCTGTAGGCACAACTGTATATCCGCATCTTGTTCCGGTAAATCCTGCTGTCTTAGAAAGAGAGCAGAACTCGATAGCACACTTCTTAGCACCTTCAATAGCGTAAATACTTCTAGGAAGTGTTGGGTCTGATATAAATGCCTCGTAAGCAGAGTCGAAGAGGATTACTGCTTCATTTGCGATGGCGTAATCAACCCATTCCTTTAACTGCTCGTGGTTGTAAATAGCTCCGGTAGGGTTATTAGGTGAGCAGATGTAAATAATATCTGCATGTACATTCTTATCAGGCATTGGAAGGAAGTTGTTTTCAGCAGTTCCTGAAATGTAAACAATATTATTTCTGCCGCACATGATGTTGGAATCAACGTATACCGGGTATACCGGGTCAGGAATCATGATTACATTGTCGTTACCGAAGAGGTCTGTGATATTACCGGTGTCGCTTTTAGCACCATCTGAAATAAAGATAGCCTTAGGCTCAATGTCAACACCGTTATTCTTATAGTAATCAGCGATAGCATTTCTTAAAAATTCATATCCCTGTTCAGGACCATAACCCTTGAAAGTTTCGGAAGCTGCCATAGCGTCAACACCCTTGTGAAGAGCGTCGATAACATTGTCAGCGAGAGGACGGGTTACATCACCGATTCCTAAACGGATAACCTTCTTGTCCGGATTTGCCTTTGTATAGTCATTCACGCGGTGGGCAATTTCAGCAAAAAGATAACTCTCTTTAAGATTTAAATAGTTTTCATTTAACTTTGGCATATATTTTATCCTTTCATATTAAATTTGATCTTTCAAAATATTTCTTTGAAAAGCATTATACGACCTGATATTTGTTTTGTAAAGTGTGACGTTTGTTATAATGGAAGAAATTCCGGCTTTCTGTTTCTGAAAACAGTGTAGTATTTGAAACCGGCGGCTTTTAAAATTTCTCCGGCTTTTTCAAATTTATTGCCCAGAGTTTCTGGGGAGTGGGAGTCCGAACCGATAGTGATTATCTCGCCTCCAAGTTCTCTGTATCTCTTGATTATATCTTCGTGAGGATTACAGTGAAGCAGACCGTTGCCAAGTTTTGCAGTGTTACACTCAATACCCAGTCCGTGATCTATTGCAAATTTTAATATTTCTTCAATTATATCATCAAAATCATGGCAGTTATATAATGCTCCTTTACTAGGGGTGTAGCGGGTAACATAATCAATATGACCAATAACGTCAAAGTCGTGGAATGTCTTAATATTTACAAGTAATTCTTCAAAATAGCTAAGCAGAGCCTCATGTTCAGTTCTGCCGGCGAACATCTCCGGATAATAGGTGTCTATGCGGTCCACCAAATGAGTTGAGCCGATGATAAAATCGAACTTATGGGAATTAACATATTCAGTAAGAAGCCCTTTTAAGTGAGGCTGGATGCCGAGTTCTACACCAATGAGCACGTCAATTTTGTCCGCATATTTTCGTTGAAGGGTTTTTAAATGTGTGAAATATTCATTGTATTCGAAAATAAAAGGCAGGCCGTAATGCTCAGGAAAGTCAATATCTTCGTGATCGGTAATACATATTTTTTTCATGCCGAGCTTTATTGCCTGTTCAATCTGGGACTCAGGAGCAGCTTCGGAATCGCTTGAAAAACTTGTATGTGTATGAAAGTCGCAGTACATAAATACCTCCTGGTTTCTATTGCCGGTTAGAGCAAAATGATTTCACACGAAAGTATATCATATTTAAGTCAAATGATAAAGATTATATTCTTTACAAACACTATATAACAAGTTAAAATGATATTAAGGTAGAATCCCTTTTTGATTACAGTATCTTAATATGTAAGTATATGTGTTGGGTCAGGGAAGAATCTTAAATAGCAAGGATACTAAAGAATATAGGAGGAGTGCACAGGCACGAAAGAGGGTTATGTCAGCTTCAGAAGTAAGAGAGTATTTAAAAAAGTTTAAAAAAACAGATAAGATCAGAAAGATAAGAGTGCCGATAACATCTATAGAAGATGCCTCCGATGCTCTGGGTGTTTTGCCATCCAAGATTGTAAAGAGTTCAGCCTTTTTAAATAAAAAGGGAGACGGCTGTATATTGATAGTTTTGTCAGGTGATGCTACTGTCGATAAAGCGAGATATAAAACCAGGTTCAGATACATACCGGACGAACTTACAGATGAACAGCTGGTTGAATATACCGGTTATGATAAGTTAAGCTTATGTCCTTTTGCGGTTAACGAAGAATTCACTAAGATATATGTTGACAAATCTGTTAAGAGATTTGATTGTGTGTATTGTATGGCGGGGGATGAGCATACTATAGTTAAGTTCACCAGTGATGAATTGTTTGAATGCAGTCAGGCAGAAGACTGGGTAGAAGTGGGAAAAGCCTGGTAAAATAAGGCTTGATTTATTGTGGTTTTGGAAAGAAAATGTAGTTGCAGTCATAATATTGCTATATATAATTAAATTTAAATAAATTCTTTTGTCGAACATGGCAAAAATAAAAAAAGGACTTGCCTTTTTAAACCAAATTGGTTATGATATTTTTGATTATAATTAATTTTTTAATTTTAATATTTTCAGGAGGAATTAAAATGTCAGTAAAAGTAGCAATTAACGGTTTTGGACGTATTGGACGTCTTGCTTTCAGACAGATGTTCGGTGCTGAAGGTTACGAAGTTGTAGCAATCAACGATTTAACAAGCCCAGAGATGCTTGCTCATCTTTTAAAGTATGACACAGCACAGGGTAAGTATGCATTATGTGATAAGGTATCATATGGTGAAGATTCTATCACAGTTGATGGTAAGGAAATCAAGATTTATGCTAAGGCTAACGCTGCTGAGCTTCCATGGGGAGAGATCGGTGTTGACGTAGTTCTTGAGTGTACAGGTTTCTACACAAGCAAGGAAAAGGCATCAGCTCACATTCAGGCAGGTGCTAAGAAAGTTGTTATCTCAGCTCCAGCTGGTAATGACCTTCCTACAATCGTTTACAATGTTAACCATGAGACATTAACAGCTGAGGATACAGTTATTTCAGCTGCTTCTTGTACAACAAACTGTTTAGCTCCTATGGCTAAGGCTCTTAACGATCTTGCTCCAATTCAGTCTGGTATCATGACAACAGTTCATGCTTACACAGGTGACCAGATGATCCTTGACGGACCACAGAGAAAGGGTGACAAGAGAAGAAGCCGTGCTGGTGCTGTAAACATCGTTCCTAACAGCACAGGTGCTGCTAAGGCTATCGGTTTAGTTATCCCAGAGCTTAACGGTAAGTTAATCGGTTCTGCACAGCGTGTTCCTACACCAACAGGTTCAACAACTATCCTTGTTGCAGTTGTTAAGGGTGCAGTTACAAAGGATCAGATCAACGAGGCTATGAAGGCTGCTGCTACAGAGTCATATGGTTACAACACAGATGAGATCGTATCAAGCGACGTTATCGGTATGACATATGGTTCATTATTCGATGCTACACAGACAATGGTAGCTCCAATGGAAAACGGAGATACACAGGTTCAGGTTGTTTCATGGTATGACAATGAGAACTCATACGTTAGCCAGATGGTTAGAACAATCAAGTACTTCGCTGAGTTAGCATAATTAATTTTATATTTAAGACTCAAGTGGTCCGGTCCAACATGGACCGGACCTAATTTTTTATATATCAATTAAGGAGGAATTTGAGATGTCTTTAAACAAAAAGTCAATTGATGATATCAATGTAAGTGGCAAGAGAGTGCTTGTAAGATGTGACTTCAACGTACCTCTTAAGGATGGCGAGATTACAGATGAGACACGTATTAACGCTGCTCTTCCTACAATTCAGAAGTTATTAAAAGAGGGTGCTAAGGTTATCCTTTGCTCACACCTTGGTAAGGTTAAGAACGGTCCTAACGAAGGCGAGTCATTAGCTCCTGTTGCTAAGAGACTTTCAGAGAAGCTTGGCAAGGAAGTTAACTTTGTTGCAGATTACAACGTTACAGGCGAGGCTGCTACTAAAGCTGTTGAAGCTATGAACGAGGGAGATGTTGTATTATTACAGAATACACGTTTCCGTGGCGCTGAAGAGACAAAGAATGGTGAAGCTTTCTCTAAGGAACTTGCTGACCTTTGTGATTCATATGTTTGCGATGCTTTCGGTTCATCACACAGAGCTCATGCATCAGTAGCAGGTGTTACAGAGTTCGTACGTGCTAAGGGTGGCGAGTGTGCAGTTGGTTACCTTATGCAGAAGGAAATCGACTTCCTTGGTAATGCAGTAGAGAACCCTGTTCGTCCTTTCGTTGCAATCCTTGGTGGTGCTAAGGTTGCTGACAAGCTCAACGTTATCAACAACCTTCTTGAGAAGTGTGATACACTTATCATCGGTGGTGGTATGGCATTCACATTCTTAAAGGCTAAGGGCTACGAGATTGGTAACTCATTAGTGGATGATGAGAAGATTGATTACTGTAAGGAAATGATGGACAAGGCTGAGAAGCTTGGCAAGAACTTATTACTTCCTATCGATACAACTATCGCTGATGGTTTCCCAAATCCTATCGATGCTCCAATCGAAGTAACAGTTGTACCTGCAAATGAGATTCCTGCTGATAAGGAAGGTCTTGATATCGGTACAAAGACAGCTGAAATGTATGCAGATGCTGTTAAGTCAGCTAAGACAGTTGTTTGGAATGGACCTATGGGTGTATTTGAGAACCCAACACTTGCAAAGGGTACTATCGCTGTAGCTAAGTCTCTTGCAGAGACAGACGCAACTACAATCATCGGTGGTGGTGATTCAGCAGCAGCTGTTAACCAGTTAGGTTTTGCTGACAAGATGTCACACATCTCAACAGGTGGCGGTGCTTCACTTGAATTCTTAGAGGGTAAGGCACTTCCTGGTGTTGTTGCAGCAGACGACAGAAACTAATATTTATGATACCAGGGTCAAAAGGTCATACTTTTCATGCTTGCGTGAAAAAGTATGAGGTTGGGACCCGCCAAAACATGAGAAAGTAGCCCGATAGGGCAGATTTCGAATGTTTTGTAGGATTGCGGGAACACGTAGTGTGTAGCAATCCGTAGGTATCATGGGTCAAAATATTATTTGACCTCAATATCATATTTATAAGGAGATACAAACATGGCAAGAAGAAAAATTGTAGCTGGTAACTGGAAGATGAACATGACTCCTAGCCAGGCTGTAGCACTTTGTGCTGAATTAAAGGACTTAGTAAAGTCAGATGACGTTGATGTAGTATACTGCGTACCTGCAATCGATATCATTCCTGTAGTAGAGGCTGTTAAGGGTACTAACGTAGAAGTTGGTGCTGAGAATATGTATTTCGAAGCTAAGGGTGCTTACACAGGTGAAATCTCAGCTGAGATGTTAGTAGACGCCGGTGTTAAGTATGTTATTATCGGACACTCAGAGAGACGTGATTACTTCAAGGAGTGCGATTGCTTATTAAACAAGAAGGTTAAGAAGGCTTTCGAAGCTGGTCTTACACCAATTCTTTGCTGTGGTGAGTCACTCGAGCAGAGAGAGATGGGCGTAACAATGGATTGGATCAGACTTCAGATTAAGTCTGACCTTGTTGACGTTACAGCTGATCAGGTTAAGAGCATGGTTATCGCTTACGAGCCAATCTGGGCTATCGGAACAGGCAAGACTGCTACAACAGAGCAGGCTCAGGAAGTTTGTAAGGGCATCCGTGACTGCATCGCTGAGATGTATGATGAGGCTACAGCAGAAGCAGTTCGTATCCAGTACGGCGGTTCTGTAAATGCAGGCAACGCTGCAGAGTTATTTGCACAGCCTGATATCGACGGTGGTCTTGTTGGTGGTGCTTCACTTAAGGCTGATTTCGGTAAGATTGTTAACTACAAGTAATTATTGAGTTAAAAATTATAAGTTAAATTACAAGCCCATTTCGATTATGAAGTTCATAGTTGGAATGGGCTTTACTGTATATATTTCTGGGTATATGTGTTATAATCTAGATGTTTAATTTGTTTATAAAAGATAATGGTTAATATTCTTTGATGGGAATTACGCATACGATTATAAAAATGCAATGAAACTAATGTGAGTATTATTATTAAGGTGATAAATTATGATGATTATTGAGATAGAATACTATAAGGGCGATGTGTTCCTTTATGGAAAGAATATCAGTGAATCTAAATTAAAATGGCAAATAAGTGAGATTGAAGAAACTTGTGATAGAAATG
>JAZULV010000073.1:0-8802 GCA_045603305.1 Lachnospiraceae bacterium
ATCAGTATCTGTTGTACCATTCAGTAATTTAGCTACATCAATACCACTTGTTGTCATATTACCATCTTTTTCGACACGATAACAGTTAGGATAAGAAATAGTTATTTTTTCTTCAGAAATATATCTGTATTCATAAATATAATCACCATCAGTAATAGTACTATTCACAGTATCAACCACAACTTCTCTGCCACCAACCTCTGTTGTAAACACAGATTCACTAAACTGCTCATTTTTTTCGCTTTTCCCACAGCCAACAGTCATAACAAACATCATTATTATACAAAACAGAATAGTTGTTCTCATAAATATATTCTTTATCATGTGTTCCCCCTATTACTTTCTATATTATCTTATATTAATAAAAATCACAACCATCATTAATACATATTTAGGCAAACTAATGTATACATTTACGCACTATACCCAGACACGAAAAGCTAAGACGGATAGTTCTTTCTACATATCAGAGCACTAAAAACGTCCCAAAGCATATCGGTATCACCTATATGCTTTGAGACGTTAATTATAAATTTATACCTGAGCCATAATCTGCTCGAAAACAGTAAGCATCAATGTAATAATCAATGCGATAAACATAATTACTGATAAAAATATAACCAGCGCACGAACAAGATTAGACTTTGGCTCCATATTTTCATTAATATAACAGCCCATAAGAGCACCTATCTCAGCAAAGACAAATAATACTAATACCCACGGTGAAAATATCATCTTTGAACCTGCAAACATAAAGTACATGCATATAGATGCAAGCGCTGTAGTGGTTAATGAAAATAACGGTACAAACCACAGCTTACTCTTGTTCTGTCTTATCCCTGACACTCCTACCATTAACCCCGCAACTGCAAGGGCAAGAATGATGGTATATCCTACGTAAACATTTAAAGACATCTTATTCCTCCAAAACTACTTTATCACGGTCTTTCCGCCCATGTATGGCTGAAGTGCTACCGGAATATTAACTGAACCGTCCTCGTTGAGATTGTTCTCAAGGAAAGCAATAAGCATTCTAGGAGGAGCAACTACTGTATTGTTAAGTGTGTGTGCGTAATACTTGCCGTCCTTGCTGTTTACACGAATCTTAAGTCTTCTCGCCTGAGCATCACCAAGATTTGAACAGCTTCCAATCTCGAAATACTTCTTCTGTCTTGGAGACCATGCCTCTACGTCTATTGACTTAACCTTAAGGTCTGCCAAATCTCCTGAGCAGCATTCAAGAGTTCTTACAGGAATATCTAATGAACGGAACAAATCAACTGTGTTCTGCCACAACTTCTCGAACCACATCATGCTGTCTTCCGGCTTACATACAACTATCATCTCCTGCTTCTCGAACTGGTGAATACGATATACGCCTCTTTCCTCGATACCATGAGCACCCTTCTCCTTTCTAAAGCAAGGTGAATAACTTGTAAGAGTCTTTGGAAGCTCGTCCTCCTGAATGATAGTATCAATAAACTTACCAATCATAGAGTGCTCGCTTGTACCGATAAGATAGAGGTCTTCACCCTCAATCTTATACATCATAGCGTCCATCTCCTCAAAGCTCATAACGCCTGTAACAACATCGCTTCTAATCATAAACGGAGGTATACAGTAAGTAAATCCTCTGTCAATCATGAAATCTCTTGCATATGAAATAACTGCAGAATGAAGTCTTGCAATATCACCCATAAGGTAGTAGAAACCATTACCTGCAACCTTTCTAGCAGCGTCAAGGTCGATACCGTTTAACTTCTCCATAATATCTGTATGGTATGGAATCTCAAATTCAGGTACAACCGGCTCGCCGTACTTCTGAACTTCAACATTCTCAGAGTCGTCCTTACCAATCGGAACGCTTGGATCAATAATATTAGGAATAGACATCATAATCTTAGTAATCTTCTCCTGAAGCTCTGTCTCCAAAGCCTCAAGTTCAGCAAGATGGGCAGAAGCATCTGTAACCAGCTTCTTCATAGCCTCAGCCTCTTCTCTCTGCCCCTTGCTCATAAGAATACCAATCTGCTTAGAATACTTGTTTCTGTCAGCTCTAAGCGCGTCAGCCTCTCCCTTAGCCGCACGGCTCTTCGCGTCAAGTTCAATAACTTCATCAACTAAAGGAAGCTTTCTGTCCTGAAACTTATTCTTAATGTTCTGCTTAACAATCTCAGGATTCTCTCTTAAAAACTTTAAATCAATCATTATGTTCCTCCTTAGGCTATACAGCCATTATATCTTAAAGCATATATTTTAAAAATTTACACGTGTTGTTATTATATACCACATGTAAGGAATTATCAAGCAAAAGTGAGAAACTGACACACCTTAGTATAAAAAGAATATATACCGGTATCTTCTCTGAATACTAAAGATATATTTAAAATCCGGGATATCAAACAGATAGCCCGGATCTTATATTTAATAAATATTAAAGACAGTAAAATATTCTTCCAAATTTAAAATTACTATTCTTCCTCTGTCTCTTCCTTATTCTCACACTTATTCTCAAGCTTCTTAAGTGTATTAGCTGCAAATGTTCTTCCACCTATACCAAATGCAACTGCAAATGCTACTGCTAAAGCCGCAAGGATAAGAATAAATGCTGCATTTACTATCTGTGTAGCAATACCTAACTGATTAAGAACCATGAAAGCACCAACTGTAAGAATTGCACATTTTACTATAAGAGCATATGTATCAGCACCGTTCTTCTTTAATGCCTTCTCTGCCATAGCTGCAACAAAAAGTGCAACAGCAATAACAAGGACAGCACCAAGAACCTGTGGCATATATCCGATAATTGCAGCACCGATATTTGTTAACACCTGAAGTTTAAGTACATTTATACCTTCAACTACGAAGAAAATAATGATAACAGCCTTTACTGCTACACCAACAATCTTTGAAAGACTGCATTTATTTTCTTTTGTATCAATAAGTGCTGCAACCCTTGAATCAATACCAGATGCACCGATAAGTCTCTCAACAATCTGTCCGGAGAATTTTCCAATAAAGCATCCTACAACGATAATGATAAGACCTACAATAATGTTAGGAATAAAATTAAATATAGTATTAAGCACATTCACTGCAGGAGCAGAAATAGCACTGATATTTAATGCATTTAACGCTGTGATAATAATCGGTATAAGTATAAGAACATATACGATATATGCTAATGTGTTTGAAAGCTTTGATTGGTCTGAAACCTCAATTCCTGCTTTCTCCTGAAGCTTATCTATCTTAATCTTATCAAACACCGGCACTAAAAGCTGGCGCACAATTTTTGCTATCATGATACCAACAATCAGGATAATTGCAGCCGCAAGAATGTTAGGAACATATCCCCATACAGTATTAAGAATATTGATAATAGGTGCAGATACAGCATTCATACCAAGTGCATTAAATATACCCGGTACAAACAGAAGGAAAACAAAAAGATAAACCAGCTTTGACACAAAATCGATCACATTCTTTTTAGTTGCTTCCGCATCATCAGAATTCTTAAACAACTTTTCAAATTTAATCTTCTCCATAAGCTTTACAATAAGCATCTTGACAACTATTGCTACAGCAATAGCAATTACAAGAATCAATGCAGCCTTACCAACCGCTATAATTCCTGCTGGAATCATACCCAACAATGAACGTAAAAATTCCATTATAAAACCTCCTCACAGATATAAATTTCTACAGCTGAACTGTCTGTTCTTTATTCGCTGTATTAAGATATATTATACCATACTATATGACTAAATGTATCCTTTTTATTGATAATAAATATATTATTTTTTCTGAATTCCAAGCACTAAAAACCTAAGTCCCGGAATCCTGCTTATCACCTCGTAGGCTAATGGAACAATAATTATTTCCCAAGCTAAAAGAATTATATAATATGACCACACCGGCAGCCCTATATTTCTTATAAGCATAAAGCCAACAATCAATAAATGATAATGAAGCACATAAATTCCAAAATTTCGTTTGTTTAAATAACGAGTAAGCTTGGTTTCTTTGTCTCCCCACTTCTTAAATCCTGCTATTACCGCAAGGGTTCCAAACCAGGCACAAACATTTGCAAGGAGCGCTTTCAATACTTCCATTGCAGCATAATTCTCACCAAAATACACTACAGTAAAAGCACCCTCACAAATTACAGCGATGACAATTAGTAGCATACTGTATTTTGCAAGAAGCTCCTGTATATTATCGTGTGAGAACACATAATAACCTAGCAGGAAAAATAATATGTAAATACCATTTCTGTAGACTTCAATTAAAGGTGTATTTAAAACCTGAGCACTTCCCCACACTACTAACACAAAGGTGAAAATCATATATATATTTACTTTAGAACCAAGTTCAAGCAGCTTACCTTTTTTATCAAGCTTACGAATTATAAGCAACACAACACTAGCAAGAAAAAGTTCATGAGCAAACCACAAAGGACCTATGCCTGCAAAGCAATATATAAAATATTTGATAAATCCGGGAATTAAATCTCCGTTTCCCGCAAACATATCAAAATGAATATTTGTTACATATCCGGCAAACCAGCCATAAATAAATATTCCACATACTGATGGTATCAAAAGTCTTTTTACGCGTTTCTTTAAGAACTGTTTTGCCGAAAGCTTATCAAGAGCATACTTAGCACTTATACCGCCAATCATAAACAGGCAGCACATAAACCATGGATGTACAAGATACAAAAGAGTATCAACCTGCGGTACACCTTTCACACTAATATTTGAAATGACTCCGACACTATTAAAAATATAAACCACATGATAAACCACAACCAAAAGCACAAGAGTATTTCTTGCATTATCAATAAATGTACGTCTCATTATTCATCCTCCTTACCTTTAAGAAAATGAATTCTGTCTAGGAACTTAAGCATGGCATTTGCCTTAATCATTGCCATCCCCTGACTTTCATCTCCCAGTATAACAAGCTCATCTCCGCTTTTTATATCAAACACATCTCTTGCCTTCTTAGGTATGACAATCTGCCCACGCTCACCAACAGTAACAATACCAAAGATATGCTTACCCTTAGGTGGCATAGGATACCCGTTCTTACGCTCATCAAAATGCAGCAAATCATCAATTGTTACATCGAAAACCTCCGCAAGCTTCTCGCAGCTTATAATATCAGGAGTACTTTCTCCATTCTCCCATTTTGCTATTGTTTGTCTGGAAACACCAATCTTCTCAGCTAATGCTTCCTGAGATAACTTATTAAGCTTACGCAATGTCTGCACATTCTTATCAATCATACTTTTCACACTTTCCTTACTTTTTATATGTATGTTTTATCACTTTATTCAATGGTATGCAATCAATGGAAAGTTACATTTGCATAGATTTTTTGTTAAAAATCGTTGCCTTAGGTATAAAGTAAAGGCGAAGCCTTTATGACTTCGCCTTTACCGCTAACTATATATTCTGTTTAGAAAATATTATTATTTTACTGTTGCAAGAGCAGCATCTGCCTTTTTAATCCATTCAGTTCTGTCGCCATACATAGCTACATTCATTGCATCGAAAGCTTCAGTACTCTTCTCTTCCTCATTGGCACCATCTTTAGCAGCCTTTACTGCATCTGCAACTGCTTTAATTGCACTAATACTCTTCTTTGCATTGTTAATACTGTTGCCAAGTGTTTTCTGGATACCGAACATAGTATCAAAATACTTTTCCATTGTTTTGTAAGAGCCTTCGTGGGCAACTTCAATGCGGAAATTATATAATCCGGCAACATTATTGAAAAGCAAACGACAATATTCTTTTGTCTCTTCCTTGCCTTCTGAATTCTTTACTGTTTCTGTTTCAAATTCATATCCGTAAAGGTCTGCAAGGCGATATACACACGCAAGAGTTGTCTTTCCAAAAATAAATATCTTATAACGATTTTCAGTAAGGGCAACAAGTCCGGTTGAAGGAGATACATGAATTAAAGCACCTCCAACACCAAACGTTTTCAATTTCTCGTCTTTGTTCTTTGTCTTCTTCAATGGTACAAAAATCTGATTCCAAACCTTTGTACCATACTCAATCTGAGCAATATGAGAAGTAACATCATCAAGATTAGCTGATACCTTATCAAAAATCTTAAAGCACTTCTTACCGCATACTTTTCTACAGATGAAATTACCGTCTGCTAACTTCTGTTCGGAGATGAGATTAACCTCTGCTCCACAAATTGCACAATTGTGTTTTGCCATAAAAATACCTCCTTAATTTTTTAAGTGTTATCCCCTAATTGAAAAACACTCTTTACTCGAACTCATTCACATCTTCGCCATCATTTATATAAATATGTACATATCGACAGTTTAATTCTTATAAACAACTAGAACTTTCCGCCTCCAACATTTCTTGGTGAGCCTGAACTTCTGCTAGATGAATCATCCTGTGCTTTCGCTTCTCTGTTAACGCTGCGATACAGGAAGAAATCATTTGATTTAGTTATCTGCAAACTGCCTTTCTTTGTATAATCAGCGGCCTCAGTCTGTTTTTTAACTGATTTAAGCTTACCCTTCATAGCATTTGTTCCTATAAATGATGATATTAGTCCGGCTGCTATAGCGATTAATGAGTTTCTTCCGTATTTGAACGGAAAGCCATTAAGTTTTCCATTTATATAGTAATCACACTCATCAGCAAATTCATCAAACGCTTCCGCATAGTCACCTTCACTAAGTGACGGAGCAATCTTATTTCCAATAGATTTTATCGTATCCATGGTAATTGCCTCTGCACAAAAACCATTTGATAAAATTCTGTAATCTCTCTCCAGCATAGAAATAAGCAGAATAACACCATCGCGATTATCTCCGACACCATAATTGTTGTTGTCGTAGAAATACTCTACATATTCATCAGCAGTATATTGACCTACTGTATCAATGGTGGCTACTACCACATCTACATTATACTTTTGACTGATTTCATCCAGCTTACCAAGAAGTTTAGTCTCTTCAGTAGTCGAAAGGATATCTGCACCATCATAAAGTCTTGATTCACTTTCATCAACAATCGCTTCACTATCAATAGCGCCTATTGTCAGAACACTTTCATCAAGCTCATCTTCATACAGAACACCGAAATCATCAACTATATCTTTTTCTTCTTCTGAAGCAAATACAGGAAATGCTACAGTTAACAAAATGACAAGTACAAATACTATTGCTAAAAATCTCTTTTTCATTATCCGTACCTCCTTACAGCAGCCAAAACAGATAGAAAACAGCCAATACAGCAATCGTTACTATTGCAGTAATACCAAACAACCATTTTTTGTACGCTGCCTTATCCAAAGGAAGGTCTCCTGCCATCTTTCCTGTCTGTCCATTCATTGCAAAAGTATATTGCTGACCATTCCATGAGGTATTTAAAATCCATACAGGATATAACGCATATTTTGCAACACCATTTATCAGGCTTATATTGGTTGATTCCGGAATAACAGATGTATATCCGCTTACTGTTGTCGCAAAAGCAGTTTCTGTACTCTTTTTTATTCTCTCATTTGCTCTTTCAACACTCTGTTCTGAATCCACATCATATTTGTCTGCAAGATATCCTGCAAGATAAGCTGTCTGGAAATCTACTGCTTCCGAAAAATCAAATGGCTCTATAGATTCCATCAAAGTATCATCCATTTTGGTAGAACCATCTACAGGAACTTTTTCAAAGCCTATAAGACCACTTCTGCTTACTGTATAATAACTGGTTTCTGTGTATGTATATTGGCTATCACTCCATGTACGTATTTTTGAAGCTCTATATCTGATTTGTGCATCAGCATCAGCATCAAACAACCAATATGGAACATAAACACCTTTAATCTCATCAATATGATTCTGATCTTTAAATACCTTTGGCAGAAGTCTTTTCCCACCATAATGCTTTTTCAGTGCTTCTATTGCTGCTTTTTTGTCCAGCTTGAAAGGAATAACATAATCCGGCTTCAAACCATCCTTAAACATTCCCATCATTACTACAGGATTACCACAGTATGGACATGCAGTAGCTGCTGTTGTTTCATCTCCAACTATCTCACCGCCACAGGATTTACAAGCATATACTCTCAGTCCGTCTGTCTCTCCTTCTTCCCAGTCTGAACCTGCTGTAGTATCCCAAGTCATATTATCTTCAAGCTCTGTTTTTAACTCATTGTCATAGGATAACAATGTTTCCATTTCAAATTCGTTATCACAGTAAGGACATTTCATCTTTTGCAGGCTGCTATCAAAGGCAATAGCACCTGAACAACAAGGACATTTATACTCTTGTATTGTTGACAAAACTCTCCCTCCTCTTTTATAAATGTTAAGTTCACACAATTCTTCATGTTATCTGTTATCATGATATTCTTACATCCATATCTCTAAATAAATTACTTTTTAGAGATATGGATGTATTGCTAACTCATTTTCTGTTTACTATCATTTACTGAGCATCATTTTCATCAAAAGGATCTCCACAATCACCACAGAATTTTGGAGGATTATGAGGATCTGCCGGTTCCCATCCGCACTTATCACAACGATAAATCGGTGCACCTGCAGGCTTCTTTGCGCCACACTCAGCACAGAACTTACCCTTATTTACTGCTCCGCATGTACACTTCCAGCCTTCTTCAACCGGCTTCTTTGCACCACACTCAGGACAGAAATTACCTGTAGCTGTAGCTCCGCATGCACACTTCCAGCCTGCCTGTGCCGGTGCTGCCTGCTGTGCCGGTGCCGCCTGCTGTGCCGGTGCTGCCTGCTGCTGCTGAACT
>JAZULV010000074.1:0-3267 GCA_045603305.1 Lachnospiraceae bacterium
GTTATTTCAAAAGGATCAATGATTATCATGTATTCATTGGCTTCACACTCAAGCTCCTCGATAAGATAAGTATCATAAGGCAAAGCTCCCTTGCTGTCATCAAGCTCATCGATGTCACCGAACCACACACCATCGGATGAAGTTTCTCCGGCATTGGTATTGCTGCTGTGTAAGTTCCAGTCTGACGAAGTGTTAAATTCACCATTCTCATCTGTAATTACTACATGACTTTCTCCGGTAGTAACTGAAGTAAGCCTGAATGGAATACCTGCCATTCTGTTCATGTCACCATCAGACACCTTGATACCCTTAAGGTCACCCCTGATTATCTGATCTGCAAATGCATTATCCCCGGTAAAGCTTACAATCTGTCCGTTTTCACTGATTTCAAAGTATCTTGGCGTTTCATCAAGGATATATCCCTTTGGTGCCTTTGTCTCAGCAATCTTATATTTTCCATACAGTAAAGCATCAGCAGCTGTGGATGCACAGCCATTAACATCTGTAGTAAGGGTTATTACAGCTTCTTCAGCACTGCCATTTACCGAATAAATGGTGTATTCTGCACCCTCAAGATCAGCCTTTCCCTGGGCTGTGTCTGTCTCACTGTCTATCTTCTGCAGCTTGACACCACCCCTGATTACAGTGTTCTTAAATGCATTATCCCCGGTGAAACTTACAACTTCACCATCTGCTGTGATGGAGAAGCTTCTAGGTGTGCTGTTAAGAACATAACCGGCAGGTGCCTTTGTTTCTGCTATCTCATAGCTGCCATATGGCAGGGCATTAACTGCTGATGCAGCACAACCTCTATCATCTGTTACAAGAGTAAGCACTGCCTCATCCGGAGCATACTCCACACTGTTTACTATGACGTTATAATCATTGCGGTTATAGATGGTAAACTCAGCTCCGGAAAATGTACCACTTCCCTGGGCTGTATTGCCTGTCTCACTGTCCACCTTCTGCACTTCGATACCGCCACGAAGCACCTGCTCTGATGAAGTAACAGTCTGATATGACTTTATTAATGCACCTGTATATTCCTCCGCTGTAATATTAACTACATACACTTCCGGGTCTATCTCATAGCCGACTGGTGCAAGGGTTTCGTAAATCTTTAATGTTCCTACTGGAAGAACATTTCTTCCTGTCAAACTCTTATAGAAATCATCACCTGCAATTTTATTTGCAGAATTCAACAATATTCTGCCCTTCTCATTTGTTTCAAGTACCCATGTTCTTTTAGGTTCAATACCTACAAGTTCAACTTCTGTATACTGTCCATCATAGTATTCAAAAGTATACTGGGCTCCGGCAAAAACTCCAGCTTCACCGACTGATGTATTACCCTCATTATCAATCTTCATTAACAGCAGACCTACCGGGTCATTAGCCGGCTGGTTATAAAAGGTATATGTCACAGTCTTATTTACAGTAACCGTTACTGTGACAGTTTCACTATCAAGTACAAAACCCTTTGGTGCCTTAAGCTCCTTTAAATCGTACTGACCTACCGGAAGGTTATTTATAACACCGCCATAACCATTCTTATCTGTAGTAAACCTTCCTACTTCTGTACTGGTACCATGTTTATAGACTGCTATAACTGCACCCTCAAGAGAATAGCAGCCATTGTTTTTTGATATGGCTTCATTTGAGCTTTTCTTGTAAAGTTCAATAGCACCCTTTGGTGTTTCTTCAATCCTCCAGTAAGCCAGGTCCTGCTGTCCTGCAATGCCTGTGCTGACTGTATATACCTTAAAGTTTTCCGGCGGTACAGGCTGGCTTGCAAAAAGACTCAAGGTATAATGATCTCCTACACTTACTCCGTCCTTCATAGGAATATTTCCTACTGCTGATGAAGCTGCCATGGCAGTAAAAGTCCAGCCATATACACCTAAATCAGCAGGACCACCATTACCATAATAGAGAACCCTCCTTAATGCATCATTTGTACTTAATACCGGTTCACCAACTGCAGTTCCCTCATCGGGTGCCTCTGCATTAAAATCAATACAGAAAGCAAAGTTAGTTCCATGATTGTTTGTAACTTCAAAATATGGCTCTATGCCATAATCATCCCTCTGTGCCTCCTTTTTACTGACTACGCCACTAGCAGCATAGGTCTTATCATCTGATGATGTAAATGTGAGGCCTGACATTATAAGTGCTAATGCCAGTAGAGCTGACAGAATTCTTCCTGTCATTTTTCCAAGCTTCTGTTTCACTTTTTATCCTCCTTAATAATTTATTTTTGTATATAAAAACAGACAGCTGTTATATCTGATTAACTGCTGTCTGCCATTATTTTTTTGCATCAAAAAGCACCGGCATTAATAACCGATGCCCTGATATATTATTCAATTTTTTATGATAGAATAAGAAGTTTTCTTATTCCCAGTAACCTTCACTTACTAATACACGCCTATTTTCATAATGTCCTTCTTCAGCATGTTCAATGTATGTGGTCTGATACTCTGTTGTATAACCTGTAAGCTCTTTTCGAGTTTCCAATGTATATGCATATCCTTCATCATTATCCATATGCATATTCTCATGTACAATCCACTCATCATCATATACTGTTTCAAAATCACAACCTGCTCTAAGACACACAAAATATTCAGTATAAACATATACCGGAACCTGAACTTCCTCTGTTACTTCCTCAGTCCAGGCATCCTTATCAACAACCCATACCCTCTGAAACTCATAAACCGGGTCATGCCACACCGGAGCCTTAGTTGTAGGCTGTGGTGCCTGTGTCTGAATCTGAGTAACTGCAGGTGACTTGGTAGCCGGCTGTGGTGCCTGTGTTTGAGCCTGCGTAACTACAGGAGCATTAGTAATAGGCTGTGTTGCAATTATCTGAGCCTTGGTTGTAACTTCTTCCCCCGCTGTTGTTTCTGCCTTAGTCGTAACTTCTGCAGGCTTTGTGCTGCTGTTTAAGCAGCCTTCAGCAGGCTTCACAGTGTTTACATTAGCTTCAATTTCTCCCTCAAGACTTACTTCTGTAGAAGGTTTTACTGAAACACCTTCCACCAGCTTCGCAACAGCAATTACTGTTGTTGTACTGCCCTCTGATGAAGCTTCAGTAATAATCTCAACCTCGATTGTCTCTCCTGTTACCAGGTCATCAGCTCCACCGGCATCCAGTAATACTCCACTCTCCACAGATGCCAGCGACGAAGATAAAACATAATAGTCAGCACCTTCATATTCAACCAAACTCCACTGACCTTCTTTATCAATACCCTTGAGCAA
>JAZULV010000075.1:0-2573 GCA_045603305.1 Lachnospiraceae bacterium
TATATGCAGTATGCTGCATTTGTCAAGATAAAAAATAAAATAATATAATAAACATGACATACGGTTGTTGTGATTGGGGTGCTAAGATTATATAAAAAAGAAAGAGGTAAATATAACGCGATTAGATGGATTTGGACTGCTTGTTGAAAATATGGGTGAGATGATTCGGTTTGGCCTTGGGTATTTTGACCTTGAAATCGTAGTACATTTCGATCGATTATCCCTCAAAAATAAAGTATGTATACCTACTCAATAATTATGTTAAAGATAGCCCGAAAAATCAATAGGAATGTTGATTTTCCGGGCTTTTTCAAGCCTTCTATTTGTTTGAGTGTTAACCATCACTGGAAGTTAAGAGATGTTACATGTAAAAAGCATCTGAAATCTTTCTGTAAACAAGTACACATATTATGATCATAAATACGTAAGCTATGCCATACGCAATAGTCAGCATGAATGGTGTTCCGAAGAATGCCATTATGAGTACATTTGGCAGCCAGACGAAAAGTGATATTTCCAGTGCAAAGATTATGGATGCAGATATTGAGGCCTTCTTTGGAAGACAACAGCGATTCCATAATGGAAGCAGAATACCGGCCATAAACATGAATATGGTAAATACTATATAGAACAAGGTTTCACGTTCAGTGGATACACCCAGAATACTGCAAAGTCTCCAGGAACTGTTAACAGCACCGGCTGCTATATCTGTCAGGTAGTTAAGTGCGGCAAAAAGCACTCCATATATGATTGAGCATATTATAAATCTTGTATTTGTAATCTGCTCGATCTCATCAGGATTTTTCACATCATAATTCTTCATAAGAAGTCCGAGAACGAGGCCCTTCAGAGAATAGGAGATGACATCAACAACGAGGATTCCCATGGAGAGGGACTCTTCGATTATCTTTCCGTCACCACCCAGCATAGCCAGAATATTGGGAATATAACTGCTGATGAGAATCAGCATTATATAGGCGAAGCCGCGAAGAACCGTATTCTTTATCGGAAGTTTATATCCAATTACCAGATAGCCGAGTCCCACCACAAGCTCTGCGCAGATTCCGTATATAATAAATGGAACTGTGACAAAAGCAGGTGCCCCTTCTTTACCTTCTATAACAGCTTCCACAAATATGCGGAGTGGAGTAGTGAAGAGATTAGGTATAAGTACAAAGAGAAGCAGGCGAAATACTCTATTCACGGTTAGTGTCATTACTTAATTCCTCCTTCATAACATAAAGTTTATTCAGCAGTTTCTGCTGAACTTTTGCAAATGTCTTTATATCTCTTTCGGATATGTCGGCATAGAGTTCAGAAACAAATCTCATATTTTTATCCAGGTTTTCGGCACCCCATCTACGGCCCTTATCTGTAATAACGATTATCATGTTTCTTTTGTCAGCATCGGACTTTTCGAGAGTTACATATCCTTTTTCAACAAGCTTATCTACAAGCTGCTTTGTGCTCTGTCGTGTGATGCCGCATTTCTCAGCAAGCTGATTAAGATTAGGTGCTTCTTCACATCTTCCAAGTATCATAAGAGGAAGCCACTGTCTTGAAGTGATATCCTCCATTCCCATATCCATAACGCTCTGAAGAGTATTGGCGAGTCTGGAAATTTCAACGAGAGAAGTAAATACAGGTGTATTATATTTATCCATGATATATCCTCCTGATCACAATATGCAGTATACTGCATAAATATGTTTGAATATAGTATATATGCAGTATGCTGCATTTGTCAAGATAAAAAATAAAATAATATAATAAACATGACATACGGTTGTCGTGATTGGGGTGCTAAGATTATATAAAAAAGAAAGGGGTAAATACGATGATTACTTTCCAAATTATTTATTTACAATATGCATTTTTTCTATCGCTAAAGAAAACGAAGAATTTAATTGGCAATGGATAAATGATAGATGTAATCCCGAATTAAGTATAAAAGAAGCTAATCGTAATGCGCCTTCTTCTTGGAAAAAATGGATTGAACAAGGAATATCTAAAATACATACAATAAGAAGAAAGGTTTTATCCGGAAAAGTAATTCCTGATAATTTACAACGTCCAGAACCAAAAAGTGATTTGGATGTATTATTAAAGAGTATCTATTCATATTACACAGGACATAAAAGCGATTTTGAAGCTCTTGCAATGGAAGTAACCAGATTAGTCATTGAAGACAATGGTGGTAGATGTTCAACTGGTTGGCTTACTCTTGCAAGTGGAGATGGTGGTTACGATTTTGTATTAAAAACAACATTAGGAACAAATGACCTGGCACGTCTTCAAATCATAATGCTCGGGCAAGCAAAGTGCGAAAAATTAACCGGACATGTAAACGGAAAAGATATCGCCCGTCTTGTTGCACAAAAGGAACTCCCCTTTCCATTACAGCTGGAAAGGGGAGTAACAATGCTCCGTAGAACTGAAAGTTTCCTTTTATTTATCCTTCTTTAATAAGTATCGAATTCTTCAGCTTATTCATATGCCAATGCACAAAACGGAAAATTAAAATCATAACGATAATTGCAATCACTATAAAGAAAATTGTAACAAAATCAAAA
>JAZULV010000076.1:0-19611 GCA_045603305.1 Lachnospiraceae bacterium
GAAAGATATTGGAATACAATTGACGAAGAAGAGAAACAAGGCAATTCATTTATAAATATAGCCAAAGATATAGCAGATATTGAAAAAGGTGTTATTTTCAGTTATTTCTCATGGGTTGATGAAAATGGAAAACCTTATGATTCTCTTATAAAGTGCATTCCAAGTTTGTTAATTAGCATAGCGATTGTAGGGTGCTTGAAGTGTGCAATGGAAAGAGAATGGACATTTCACAATTTTTTAATTGGATTACGAGGCATTATATATATTATGATTATAGAAGTTGTATTGAGTATTCCATTATATTTCCTTGGGGAAAAATATCCATGGATTAAGAATAATCGAGAAAAAGTATTGGTTATAATTTGTATTGTTTTAGTAGTATTGCTAATATTAGCAAATGTGTTTGGTATATAATTGTGATGCTTAATAAAAATGAAATTCAATAGAGAAGAAATTTTCAGTTTTTCGGAGCGTTAAATTCTAATTTATGCAGACAAGAACAATAGATTTTCGGATAAAAGTATTTTTTAGATAATTAAATATAAAAGCAATAGGAGAAATAGATGATAAATACATATTATATTGGTGGTTCGCCCTGTGCCGGAAAAAGCACAGTAGCTGAAATACTCAAGGTGGGGTTAGAAAAGAAGTATCAGACTGCAATGGTCTGGTGCTTTTTTATCTAAGAGTAATGAAAGAAAGTTTTAGAATTAATATATAAATTTTACGAATGATATGATAAAATGGTAATGGCTTTTGGTAATAGCTTTATTGGGAAATAAGGTAAGTATTATACAGATTTAATTCTACTCTGACAGGAGGTGACCATATGAATTGTACCAATACCCAGCTTAATATATTACCTTTTATTAATCGTTCGCTTAGTGAAGATGATATGCTGGACTTTCTTGAGCATATAGAAGTGTGTGAAGAGTGTCGCAATGAGCTTGAGATTTATTATATGATTTATATGGGATATAATAGATTAGAGACTTTTGAAGAAGTTGAGAATTTTGACCTTAAGGGGCAGATGGAACATGATTTGAAACTGATGAGGATATATGTTAAGATCAGCAGGTTTCTTTTGCTGGTAAGATGTATTGCTGTAACTGCAGCTGCCTGCATAAGCATAATGATATTTGTGAATTTTTTATTTTAAGCTAACAGATATAGGTTGTTAAGCGGCGTGCAGTCTCTTAATTTATATGGTCAGTAACTTAGGGAAAGCGTTGAATTTAGTATATTTATTTTTGAAGTTTGGAGGAAGATATGAGCCAGAAGATAGTTCTTATAGATGGACACAGTATACTTAACAGGGCATTTTACGGTATGCCGGAGCTTACCAATTCAGAGGGAATACACACCAATGCAGTGTATGGATTCCTTAATATTTTATTTAAGATACTTGATGAGGAGAAGCCGGAGTACCTTGCGGTTGCTTTTGATGTGCATCATCCGACCTTCAGACATGAGATGTATAGTGAGTATAAGGGCACCAGAAAGCCTATGCCGGAGGAGCTTAGAGAGCAGGTGCCTCTGATGAAGGAAGTGCTTACAGCCATGGGAATTAAGATTATGGAGCTTCCGGGTTTTGAGGCAGACGATATATTAGGTACTGTGGCAAAGAGAAGCGAGAATGCGGGGGTAGAAGTATCTCTTGTATCCGGTGACAGGGATATGCTTCAGCTTGCAAGTGAACATATTTGTATAAGAATACCTAAGACAAAGCATGGTTCTACAACTATTGAGAACTATAAAGATAAAGATGTAATAGAAACCATGGGTGTAACTCCGTCAGAGTTTATCGATGTAAAGGCTCTTATGGGTGATACCTCTGATAATATTCCGGGAGTTCCGGGTATTGGTGAGAAGACTGCATTTAGCATTATTACCGAGTATCATTCTATTGAGAATGCCTATGCTAATATTGAGAATATAAAGCCTAACAGGGCGAAGAACAATCTCTCGGAGCATTACGATATGGCTGTTATGAGCAAGAAGCTTGCTGCCATCGATACCGACTGCCCTGTGAAGTTTGAGCTTGATGAAGCTTTGATTAAAGATATGTTTAACAAAGAGGCCTACGATATTATGAGCAGGCTGGAGTTTAAGAGTCTTTTAGCAAAGTTTAATACAGAGGTTCAGGCAAAGAATGACATAGAAGAAGGTTTCAAATTAATAAATGATTTCGGTGAGGCTGAAGATGTATTGAATGAAGCACTGAAAGCAGAATGTGTGGGTCTCTGGCTTATATCAGAGCATGAAGAAGTGCTGGGGCTTTCTGTGGCATTTTCGGAAGGAGCTTCTTATGTAATAACTGCGGAAGGTTTTATTACAGGAGAGTATCTTAATGACTGGGCACTTAAGCTTTTTGCTGGAGTTAAAAAGTCTGCGGTTATGAATCTTAAGGAACTGCTTAAGATTGTAGAAGTGGAAGAGAAAGAATGTATAATTGATGCGTCAGTTGCAGGCTATCTTCTCAATCCTTTAAAGAGCACTTATGATTATGATGATATTGCAAGGGATTATCTTGGACTTACAGTTAAGAGAAGAGAGGACCTTTTAGGCAAGGTATCATTGAGTAAGGCAGTGGAAGAACTGGCAGAACAGTTTAAGGTGTATGCAGCTTACATGGCCTATATTCCATTTGTGGCTTACGATATTTTGCTAAATAAACTTAAAGAGAATGGTATGCTTAAGCTTTTTACTGAAATAGAGATGCCTCTTATCTACAGTCTTGACCGCATGGAGAAGGCAGGAGTAGAGGTTAAGAAGGACGAGCTTAAGGAGTACGGAGATAAGCTTACCGGCAGAATTGATACCCTTGAAAGGGAAATTTATGATTTGACCGGAGAGCAGTTTAATATCAATTCCCCGAAGCAGCTGGGCGTTATTTTGTTTGAGAAGCTTCAGCTTCCTCATGGCAAGAAGACTAAGACCGGTTATTCTACATCAGCAGATGTGTTGGATAAGCTGGCACCGGAGCATGAAGTGGTTGCGAAGATTTTAGAGTACAGGCAGCTTACAAAGCTAAAGTCCACTTATGCCGATGGTCTTGCGGTGTATATAAGAGAAGACGGCAGAATACATGGTACCTTTAACCAGACTATAACTGCTACCGGCAGAATCAGCAGTACCGAGCCGAACCTTCAGAACATCCCTGTAAGAATGGAGCTTGGCAGGGAGATTCGTAAGGTATTTGTTCCAAAGGAAGGCTGTGTGTTTGTTGATGCGGACTATTCCCAGATTGAGCTTAGAATACTTGCTCATATGTCAGGGGACGAGAACCTTATAGATGCTTATAATCAGGCTCAGGACATTCACAGAATTACAGCCGCTAAAGTGTTCAATATTCCTTTAGAAGAAGTAACCAGCACCCAGAGAAGTAATGCAAAGGCAGTTAACTTTGGTATTGTATATGGTATCAGTGCTTTTGGGTTGAGCGAGGACTTAAGTATTTCAAGAAAAGAAGCATTAGAATATATTAACCAGTATTTTGAGACTTATCCTAAGGTTAAGAGTTTCCTTGATAAGCAGGTTGAAGACGCAAAGAGTAAGGGCTACGTTGTAACTGAGTTTGGAAGAAAGAGACCGGTTCCTGAAATCAGTTCTTCAAACTTTATGCAGCGTTCCTTTGGCGAGAGAATTGCCATGAATTCACCGATTCAGGGAACTGCCGCTGATATAATGAAGATTGCGATGTTAAGAGTTGATAAGCGTCTTAATAAGGAAGGCTTAGATGCGAGAATTATTCTTCAGGTGCATGATGAACTGCTTATTGAAACTCCTGAGAGTGAAGTTGATATGGTAAAAACAATTTTAGAAGAAGAGATGAAGGCGGCAGCCGATATGAAGGTTGTTTTAGAGGTTGGTATAAGCACAGGCAGAAGCTGGTACGAGACTAAATAACGGAGTGGTAAGATGTTAAAGATTATTGGAATTACCGGTGGTGTCGGTTCCGGAAAAAGCACAGTCTTGAATTTCCTTGAAGAAGAGTACGAAGCAGTCATTATTATGGCTGATGAAGTAGGCAGAGAGGTTATGGAGCCGGGGACCGAGTGCTTTTATGAGATAGTAGAAGCCTTTGGTGAAGAAGTTGTTAATGATAAAGGAGAGCTTAACAGAGAGCTTCTTTCCAAGCGTATTTTTAACAATCCGGAGGAGAGAGAACTCCTTGACAGTATAGTTCATCCTGCGGTAAAAAGAGACATTTGCCACAAGATAGAAGAACTAAATGCAGTGTATAAAGATAAGACCGGTCTTGTGGTTATAGAAGCCGCGCTGCTTATAGAAGATAATTATGATAAAATCTGCGACGAGTTGTGGTTTGTATATGCACCGAAGGAGCTTAGGATAAAGCGTCTTAAGGAAACCAGAGGATATTCCAGAAAAAAGTCCATAAGTATCATGAACAACCAGCTAAGCTCCCGGGAGATGCGAAAAGCCTGTCAGGCTACTATTGATAACAGCAGAGATTTTGAGTACACGATAAGTCAGATAAGGACTGAGTATAACAGAGTTATGCATAATAAATAATATTATGCTTGTTTATGAAGTGATATTTTGCTATAATAGCGTCGGTTTGAAAAGCAAGACTGTGTTTTTCGGACTGATGCTATTATTTCTATAAGAGAACATAGGAATGTTACCTGATGTTTGATACGTAAGGCAACTTTATAATGCAGTTAACGAAGGAGTAAATTATGAGACTGGCAAGTATTGCGAGTGGAAGCAGTGGTAATTGTATTTACATGGGCTCGGATAATACTCATATACTTGTTGATGTGGGTATTTCAAATAAGAGAATAGAAAGTGGTCTTTTGGATTTGGGAGTCGGTGCTTCTGAGGTGAATGGTATACTTATTACCCATGAACACAGTGACCATATAAGTGGTCTTGGGGTGTTCTCAAGAAAGCATAATGTGCCAATTTACGCAACCGAAGGTACTATAAGAGAGATAAGAAAAAATAAGAGTCTCGGAGAATATGATGCCGGACTGTTCAATATTATAAGGGCTGATGAAGATTTTAATATTGGAGATATAAAGGTATCGCCTTTTGCCACATCTCATGATGCGGTATCATCCTGTGGATACAGACTTAACCACGAAGGTAAATCAGCAGCGGTGGTAACTGATTTGGGTAATTACAATCAGTATATAGTAAATCATCTGCAGGGGCTGGATTCGATGGTGATAGAGGCGAACCACGATATAAGAATGCTTGAAACCGGACCTTATCCCTATTATCTTAAGAGAAGAATTCTCGGAGATTACGGACATTTATCCAATGAGCGCTCCGGTCAGCTTCTGTGCGAGCTTTTACATGACAGGATAAAAGGTATATTTTTAGGGCATTTAAGCAAGGAAAACAACATGGCGGAGCTTGCCTATGAAACCGTCAAATTAGAAATAACCATGGGCGACAACGAATACAAAGGAAACGACTTCAATATCGAAGTCGCACCCCGCGACAGATTATCCAGAGTATTCGAATTTTAGATATATGGAGGAAAATTATGAATAAGGCAATAATTACTGTAGTAGGTAAAGATACTGTTGGTATCATCGCAAAGATTTGTACATATCTCGCAAACAACCGAGTTAATATTGAAGATATATCCCAGACTATTGTTCAGGATTATTTCAATATGATGATGATTGTAGATGCCGGAGATTCTAATAAGCCATTTGGTGATATGGTAAATGAACTTGACCAGATTGGTGAGGAAATCGGTGTTAAGGTTCGTTGCCAGCGTGAAGAAATATTTACAAAGATGCACAGAATTTAAGAGGTGGAGTTATGATTAATATATTTGAAGTTAACGAAACCAATAAAATGATTGAGCATGAAAAATTAGACGTAAGAACCATAACCATGGGTATCAGCCTGCTTGACTGCTGCGACCCGGATTTAAAGGTGCTCAATGAAAAGATATATAACAAGATAACTACATATGCAAAGAATCTTGTTTCAGTAGGTAATGAGATTGGTTTGGAATTTGGTATTCCGATTGTAAATAAGCGTATTTCGGTAACACCTATTGCACTTGTAGGTGCTTCTGCATGCAAGAGTCCGGAGGATTTTGTTACAATTGCCCAGACTTTAGACAGGGCTGCCAAAGAGGTAAAGGTAAACTTTATCGGTGGTTTCTCAGCTTTAGTATCTAAAGGAATGTCTCCGGCAGAAGAAAATCTTATGCGTGCCATTCCAAAGGCACTGGCGGTTACTGACAGAGTGTGCAGCTCTGTAAATGTAGGTTCTACAAAGACCGGTATAAATATGGATGCTGTAAAGCTTATGGGTGAGATGATTAAGGAGACAGCAGAGCTTACAAAAGAGAATGACTCTCTTGGTTGTGCAAAGCTTGTAGTGTTCTGTAACGCACCGGATGACAATCCATTTATGGCAGGTGCATTCCATGGTGTAACAGAAGCTGATGCAATTATTAATGTAGGTGTAAGTGGTCCCGGAGTAGTTAAGACTGCCCTTGAGAGCGTAAGAGGCGAGAACTTCGAGGTTCTTTGCGAAACCATAAAGAGAACAGCATTTAAGGTTACCAGAGTCGGTCAGCTTGTAGCTCAGGAGGCTTCAAAGCGTCTTGGAGTTCCATTTGGTATTGTTGACCTTTCGCTTGCTCCAACTCCGGCAGTAGGTGACAGTGTTGCAGAGATACTTGAGGAAATTGGTCTTGAGTCCGTTGGTGCCCCGGGCACTACAGCAGCCCTTGCTTTGCTTAATGACCAGGTAAAGAAGGGTGGAGTAATGGCTTCTTCTTATGTAGGCGGGTTAAGTGGTGCTTTCATTCCGGTAAGTGAAGACCAGGGAATGATTGACGCAGTTCTAAGAAATGCTCTTACCTTAGAGAAGCTTGAAGCTATGACCTGCGTATGCTCTGTAGGTCTTGATATGATTGCAATTCCGGGCGATACCAGTGCTGCAACAATTTCAGGTATAATAGCAGATGAGTCTGCCATAGGTATGATTAACCAGAAGACAACTGCTGTAAGACTTATTCCTGTAGTCGGTAAGGATATAGGTGATACCGTAGAGTTTGGCGGTCTTTTAGGATACGCTCCGGTAATGCCTGTTAACAGATACTCCTGTGAAGCCTTTGTAAACAGAGGCGGAAGAATACCTGCACCTATTCATAGTTTTAAAAATTAAATATACATATTACAACAGCTCTGCGGTTTCGCAGAGCTGTAAAAAGTTTATAGTATAATCACGCCTCGGGTGAATTCGTTTGCCGGAGGTGTTTTTTTGAATTTGTGAGAAACAGCTGCCTGATATAAGTTACTGGCGAATATTTCTTTAGTAAGTATTGAAGCATTTAACGCATCAAGCTCTTTTTCATATCCGGTAAGCTTGGTGATAAGTGGTATTGATGACTTCTTTTTTATTTCTGAAAGCAGTGGTGAAGCTTCTTTTCTAAAACCTAAAATTCTTGCATAGGAAATAAAGTCATTTTCTTTATATTCTGCCATATCGGAAGCAGTAATATCTAAAAGTATGTGCATAAGACACCGGGATATTCTTGCTCTTGTGAATGCCTTTGTTTTAACACAGTCGATGATGTCAGAGCAAAGAGCATAATCTTTAAAAGATTTTCTTATACGGTTATCTAAATCTTTTGAAACATCAGCGAATGTGGTTAAAGCAGTATTTTCAAGCAGAAGCAGACGATAAATAAGCTGTTGTGAAAAGTCATCAATGCTTACAGGAAAACATTTGTTATAGTTTTCAGTCATGATTTTTTCGGAGTATGCCGGGACATAGTTGTTAATTAATTCAGGCAGAATATCACTGCTTGAACTGAACAATTCTTTGCGGATTGCGGTGGCAGAAGGATATTCTTCAGCTAAATGGGTGTCGTTATAACTTCCGCTTCGCAAATAAGTTATAGGTTTTATTCCTGAACCTCGTTTTAGCAGTGCTTTAATATATTCAATTCCAAGCATGTTGTTAGGCTCAGAGAGAATGTCGGTAATATTGCAAAAAGTAAGGCTGCTGACTGCTTTACTCATTGCGGCAGGGTATGGCAGACCACTTTTAATGGCTTCATTAAGTTCGTTTTTAAAATGTACCGGTTCATTTGCAAGAATTTCTGCGATGCCCTTTAACTTATTAATATCACCACATTCACTGCCAAATACTACAGAATCTACAACCCTAAGCTTATCTAATATAGCGACGGAAGCACCGGCAAAGTACTTTGCACTGGCACAGGAAAATGGTGCAGGAAGTTCGATTACGAGGTCAGCACCGGCTTCTAAGGCAGTTTTTGTACGCAGATACTTGTCCATAATGGCAGGTTCGCCTCTTTGTACAAAGCTTCCGCTCATAACTACTATGAGGTAGTCTGCATTGGTAAGTTTCTTAGCATTCTCTATATGAAGTTGATGGCCATTGTGAAATGGGTTATATTCTGTAATTACTCCTGTAACCTTCATGTGAAACTCCTGATTTATATTGAGTATAATTAACGGGCAGGATAGTATTAGCTGCCGGCAAATTAATTATACAGTCAGTAATTAATTGAAGCAATGAAAACTTTGAGTTATAGTACGCAAAAAAGAACAATATTCCTTGTTTTTATTGCTTGTATAAGAAAAAATGTAGGTGTATAATTAATAGTAATAATGCAACGAGATACATAGAAAGGGGATTAATGTCATGGGATTTGTTGATGTTATAAAAGAGAGAGCAAGAAGTGACAAGAAAACTATCGTTCTTCCGGAGTCTATGGACAGAAGAACATTTGAGGCAGCTGCTAAGATACTTGCAGAGGATATTGCTGACCTTATTATTATCGGTACTCCTGAGGAGATAGAGGAGAATAGTAAGGGACTTGATATTTCAGGAGCAAAGATTATCAATCCTTATACATACGAGAAGACTCAGGAGTATATTGATTTATTTGTAGAGCTCAGAAAGAGCAAGGGTATGACAGAGGAGAAGGCAAGAGAGATTATTTTAAGCGATTACGCTTACTATGGATGTCTTATGATTAAGTCAGGACATGCAGACGGTCTTGTATCAGGAGCATGTCATTCTACAGCTGACACACTCAGACCAAGTCTTCAGATTATCAAGACTAAGCCTGGTACAAAGCTTGTATCAGCATTCTTTGTTATCGTAGTTCCTAACTGTGAGTACGGCGAGAATGGTACATTTATTTTCTCAGATGCAGGTCTTAACCAGAATCCAAATGCAGAAGAGCTTGCTGCTATCGCAGGTTCATCAGCAGAGTCCTTCAAGCTTTTGGTTGAGAAGGAGCCTATCGTGGCTATGCTTTCACATTCTACTATGGGAAGTGCTAAGCATGCAGACGTTGACAAGGTAATTGCTGCTACACAGATTGCCAAGGAACAGTATCCTGAGCTTAAGTTAGACGGAGAACTTCAGCTTGATGCAGCGATAGTTCCTAGTGTTGGTGCTTCAAAGGCTAAGGGAAGCGAAGTAGCAGGTAAGGCGAATGTTCTTATATTCCCTGACCTTGATGCAGGTAATATCGGTTATAAGCTTGCCCAGAGACTTGCGAAGGCAGAGGCTTATGGTCCTGTTACCCAGGGTATAGCAGCTCCGGTTAATGACCTTTCAAGAGGCTGCAGTGCTGATGATATCGTTGGTGTAGTTGCCATAACAGCAGTTCAGGCTCAGGCTAAGTAATCATGACTGATGTTCATATTTATTAGTTGTCCGGAGGATATACGATTATGAATATAAGCAGGATTATCGTATATTCATTAACCGCAACTTTGTGACTGTAATTTTTATAAAAAAATAATTGACAAAAACGACCTGTCTGGTTATAATTGATAGGTGCGTATTGGAGAGAAGTATGCATATTCATTTATCAGAAGCAATGTCTAAGTTAGGCGTTACAAAAGAATACGCGGCACAGTTGGGTTATGATGTGTTTAGCAGCAAGCTTGGTGACTTTCCTATAGTGAAGAGTGAGCCGCTTATCGTAACTGTTACATGTACCGATGACAAGCAATTGCTTATTAAGACAAAAGTTAATCTGACAATGGAAATCCCATGTGATCGTTGTCTTGAGACAGTTAGTGTGGATTTTGATTTCGATATTGAAAAAGAAGTCGACATGAGCTTAAGTGACGAAGAAAGAATAGAGGGATTGGATGAACTGTCCTATATCGATGATTTTAATCTTGATGTAGATATGTTGATTAGAAACGAGCTGTTCGTGCATATGCCGGTGAAAGTTCTCTGCCGTGAAGATTGTAAAGGAATTTGCAGAAAATGCGGTGCGAATCTTAACAATGGGACTTGTGGATGTGATGTTACGGAGCTTGATCCTAGAATGGCAGTGATCCGTGATATTTTTAAGAACGCGAATCAGTGATGGTTTGAAAAAACTTGAATTTAAGGAGGTGTAACCATGTCTATCTGTCCAAAGAATAAACATTCTAAAGCTAGAAGAGACAAGCGTCGCGCAAATTGGAAGATGAGTGCAGTTAATCTTGTAAAGTGCAGTAAGTGTGGAGCTTTAACAATGCCTCACAGAGTATGCAAGGCTTGCGGTTCATACAATAAGAAGCCAATCCTTGAAACAGCAGAATAAATAAGGTTTAAAAGTAGCGGTATAGCATTGGCTGTACCGTTTTCTTTTTCGTATGTAAAGAATTATCTTGCCAACTTTACTCGCTGTGTTATAATGTAAAAAGACCAGAATAAGGTGTAAAACATATATTATGTCTTATACTTTCAAAGTGTTTTATTAAAGGGAGGAACTTAATATGTCAGAAAAGGTAATTCCATATAAGATATATTTAGAGGAGCATGAGATGCCGACCAAGTGGTATAATGTGCGTGCTGATATGGTGAATAAGCCTGCACCGCTTCTTAATCCGGCGACTATGCAGCCGATGACTGCCGAGGAACTTGGCAAGGTGTTCTGTGATGAACTTGTTAAGCAGGAGCTTAATGATACTGACAGATATATAGCTATTCCGCAGGAGATATTAGATTTCTACAAGATGTATCGTCCGGCTCCATTGGTAAGGGCATATTGTCTTGAGAAGAAGCTTGATACTCCGGCAAAGATTTATTACAAGTTTGAGGGTAATAATACAAGCGGAAGCCACAAGTTAAATTCAGCGATTGCCCAGGCATACTACGCTAAGGAGCAGGGACTTAAGGGTGTTACCACAGAGACCGGTGCAGGCCAGTGGGGTACAGCCTTATCGATGGCTTGTTCATATTTTGATTTGGACTGTAAGGTATATATGGTTAAGGTATCCTATGAGCAGAAGCCTTTCAGACGTGAGGTTATGCGTACATATGGTGCCAGTGTAACTCCTTCTCCATCTATGACAACAGAGGTTGGAAGAAAGATTTTAGCAGAGCATCCGGGTACAAGCGGAAGCCTTGGCTGTGCTATTTCAGAGGCAGTTGAGGATGCGGTAAACCATGAGGGATACCGTTATGTGTTGGGAAGTGTACTTTCTCAGGTGCTTTTACACCAGACTATTATCGGTGAAGAGACAAAGGCTGCTATGGATAAGTACGATATTGTACCGGATATTATTATCGGTTGCGCCGGCGGCGGTTCAAATCTCGGTGGCTTGATTTCAACATTTATGGGTGAGAAGCTTCGTGGCGAGAGAGATTACAGATTTATCGCTGTAGAGCCGGCCTCATGTCCGAGTCTTACCAGAGGTAAGTATGTATATGATTACTGTGATACAGGTAAGGTTTGTCCGTTATCTAAGATGTATACTTTAGGAAGCGGATTCATTCCTTCAGCTAATCACGCCGGCGGACTTCGTTACCATGGTATGAGTTCAATATTATCCCAGTTATACGCTGATGGCTATATGGAAGCGGTTTCTGTAGAGCAGACATCAGTATTTGAGGCTGCTGAGCAGTTTGCAAGGGTTGAGGGTATCTTACCGGCTCCGGAAAGCAGTCACGCTATAAAAGTTGCCATTGATGAGGCACTTAAGTGTAAGGAGACCGGAGAGGAGAAGACTATTTTATTTGGACTTACCGGTACCGGTTATTTTGATATGTATGCATATGAGAAGTTCCATAACGGAGATATGCATGATTATGTTCCAACTGACGAAGAGTTACAGAAAGGCTTCGACGGGCTTCCTGTGATTCCTGAAAAGTAAGTTTAAATTATCATATAGTAAAGTGCGGGTGCGGACAATGTCTGCACCTGTTTGTTTGTTAATCGTTGACTTGTAAGTTACAATGAATTATAATATTTCTATCTATGTATTTAAGTTATGATAGGATAAATACGAGATAAAATACTGCAGATATAGTTACCGGGAGGAAGATATGTTAAGAAGCATGACAGGATTTGGACGTGGTGAGGCTTCTGATGACAGATACAAGATTTCTGTCGAGATGAAATCGGTAAATCACCGATACATGGAGCTGGGTATCAAGATGCCAAAGAAGTTCAATGTATTTGAAGCCAATATACGTTCATTGTTAAAGAAAGACATTCAAAGAGGTAAGGTAGACTTATTCATTAGTTACGAAGTCTTTGAGGATAGTACAGTTGATTTAAAGTATAACAGCGGGCTTGCAGAAGGCTACATGGATATATTTATGAGAATATCCGAGCAGTTCGGTATAGAGAATGATATCAGGGTTTCTACTCTTGCCAGATTTCCTGAAGTAATCACTACAGAACAGTCAGAAGAAGATGAAGAGGCTTTATGGAAGCTTATAGAGAGTGCCATTAGTGACGCTGTTACGAAGTTTATTGAGCAGAGAGCTACTGAGGGTGAAGCCCTTAAGGAAGACCTTTGTGGCAAGCTTGATGATATGTTAGTGCATGTAGATTATATTGAAGAACGTGCACCGAAGATTATTGAAGAGTACAGAGCTAAGCTTGAGGAGAGAGTGGCAGAGTTACTGGCAGATTCAGCCATCGAAGAGAATAGAATTGTAGCTGAGGTTGCTATGTACTCAGATAAGATTTGTGTTGATGAAGAACTGGTTCGTTTAAGAACCCACATAAAGGGCATGAAGGATACTCTTACCGGTGGTGGTTTTGTAGGAAGAAAGCTTGATTTTATTGCTCAGGAGATGAACCGTGAGGCGAATACAATTCTTTCTAAGGCAAATGATATGGCGGTTTCTGACAGAGCCATAGAGCTTAAGACTAATATAGAGAAGATTAGAGAGCAGGTTCAGAACATAGAATAGTATACATAGGGTATAAGGAGTTTTATAATGGATAAAGATAAAGGAAAGCTTGTGATAGTATCAGGTTTTTCAGGCGTAGGCAAGGGAACTGTCGTAAAGGCACTTTTGGATAAATATGATGATTATGTGCTTTCGGTTTCAATGACTACGAGAAAGCCTAGAGAAGGCGAAATAGAAGGTGTTAATTATTATTTTGTTTCAGATGAGCAGTTTGAGGAAATGATTAAGAAGGATGGTTTCTTAGAGTATGCCGGATATGTAGGTCATTACTACGGTACACCGAAGAAGCTGGTGCTTGATTCTTTGGAACAGGGTAAGAATGTTATACTGGAGATTGAGGTTCAGGGAGCTCTTCAGGTTAAGGAAAAGTATCCTGACAGCATTATGGTATTTATCATTCCTCCAAAAGCGAGTGTTTTAAGAGAGAGACTTGCCGGTCGGGGAACCGAAACAGAAGAACAGATAAATAACAGACTGAAAAGAGCCGGTGAAGAGTCAGAGCAGATGAGCTTTTATGATTATCTGGTGGTTAATGACAAGGTAGAAGATTGCGTAGAGCGTCTCCATGAGATTACATTAATTAGACCGGAGATATCAGCGGACAGAGAGCAGATAATTGAAACTATGCAGAGTGATGTAAAGTCATTTATAGAAGATTAGTTATGAAAAGGAGATTAGATTTATGTTACACCCATCATATTATGATTTAATGGAAGTTGTTAATAGTTCAGTTGAGCAGGGCGAGGAGCCTGTAGTATCAAGCCGTTATTCAATAGTAATTGCTACAGCAAAGAGAGCAAGACAGATTATTGACGGAGATAAGGCTTTAGTTGCAGGAGATTCTAAAAAGCCTCTTTCACTTGCAGTAGAAGAAATTAATCAGGCCAAGGTAAAGATTCTTCATGGTGATGAGATTGAAGAAGAGGCTGTTTTGGACGAGAGTGAAGCCGAAGAAGCTGAAGAAGAAATTGAAGTTGCAGATGAAGAATTAGGAACTACTGATGAAGAAGAAGTTCCTGATGAAGAGTAAGTTTATTAACTTGTAAAGAGAGAATATATGAAAGTATTGTTTATATCATTAGGCTGCGATAAGAATCTTGTGGACTCAGAGAAGATGCTGGATTTATTAAGTAAAAAAGGCTATGAGTTCACTGATTTTGAGTCGGAGGCCGATATAATAGTAGTTAATACCTGCTGTTTTATAGGTGATGCTAAGGAGGAAAGTATCAATACTATCTTAGAGATGGCACAGATGAAAGAGCAGGGTGTGTGCAAGGTGCTTGTTGCCGCAGGCTGCCTTGCCCAGAGATATCGTGATGAGATATTAACCGAGATACCGGAATTAGACGGTATTGTAGGAACAAATTCCTGTGAAGCACTTATTGAAGTTATAAAAAGTGCATTAGAGGGTAATAAGGAGAGTATCTGCTACGACATTAATGCAAGGCAGACACATTTAGAGGGCAGACTGCTTACAACCGGAGGTCATTACGCATTTTTGAAGATTGCCGAAGGCTGCGACAAGCATTGTACCTATTGTGTTATTCCAAGTGTAAGAGGAAGTTACAGAAGTGTGCCGATGGATGAACTTTTATCAGAGGCGCAGATGCTTGCGGATAAGGGAGTCAGGGAGCTTATTCTTGTAGCCCAGGAGACAACTCTTTATGGTCTTGATATCTATGGCAGGAAAGCCCTTCCTGAGCTTTTACACAAGATTGCAAAGATTAACGGTATACAGTGGATAAGAATACAATACTGTTATCCTGAGGAGATTACCGACGAGCTTATTGAAGCGATTAAGAGTGAGAAGAAGGTCTGTAATTATCTTGACATACCTATCCAGCATGCAAGCGACAGAGTACTCAAGCGCATGGGCAGAAGAACTACCAAGCAGCAGCTTATCGATAAGATAAATAAGCTCCGTACGGAGATTCCGGATATTGCATTAAGAACAACCCTTATAACCGGTTTCCCCGGAGAGACTGATGAAGATCATGAGGAGTTAATGGATTTCGTTGATGAGATGGAATTCGACAGACTGGGTGTATTTACATATTCTCAGGAGGAGGATACTCCGGCGGCAATGATGGATGACCAGATTGATGAAGCAGTCAAGGAAGATAGACGTGATGAGATTATGGAACTTCAGCAGGTTATATCTTTAGATCGTTGTCAGAATATGATTGGTAGAACTGTTGCAGTGATGATTGAAGGCAAGGTTGCTGATGAGAATGCATATGTAGGTCGTACATATATGGATGCACCTAATGTAGACGGATATATATTTGTGAATACTGATTTAGAGCTTATGACCGGTATGTTTGTAGAAGTAGTGGTTACAGGAGCTTTGGAATATGATTTAATAGGAGTGATAAAAGATGAATTTGCCGAATAAGTTAACACTTTTAAGAGTATGCCTTATACCATTTTTTCTTGTGTTTATGCTTACAGATTTATGCGGAGAGGCTGGTAAGTATATTGCTCTTGCGATTTTTGCAGTTGCAAGTATAACTGATTTTTTGGATGGATATATTGCGAGAAAGCATAACCTTGTAACTAACTTTGGTAAGTTTATGGACCCGCTTGCTGACAAACTTTTAGTGTGCTCAGCACTTATCTGCTTTGTAGCCAATGGTAAGCTTGCAGCCTGGATTGTTATAGTTATCATAGCAAGAGAGTTTATTATCAGTGGTTTCAGACTTGTAGCTTCTGATGCAGGAGTAGTTATTGCGGCAAGTTACTGGGGCAAGTTTAAGACTACAGCTCAGATTATTATGATTATCATGCTTATTCTTGATTTTAAGTGGCTTTTCATCCCTACACAGGTGGTTGTATATGTTGCGCTTGCGCTTACAGTGATTTCGTTAATTGATTATGTTGTTAAGAATATAGGTGTCATAAAAGACGGAGGCATGTAATTGTGGTTGTAGAGATTATAGCTGTAGGAACCGAGATACTGCTTGGGGATATAGTAAATACAAATTCACAGTTTTTAGCGAGACAGTGTGCCGGCTTAGGGCTTGAGCTGTATTATCAGAGTGTAGTGGGTGATAATCATGACAGACTTTATGATGCGATTATGACTGCAAAGAAAAGAAGTGATATTATTATTCTGACAGGAGGCTTAGGACCTACAGAAGACGATATTACAAGAGATGTCTGCGCAGAAGTTTTTGGCAGAAGGCTTAATCTGGATGATAGCGTAAAGAAAAAGATTAATGATTATTTTGCTCTGCGCGGGGATGTGAAGGTTGCGGAAAGTAATACGAGACAGGCTATGGTTCCTGAGGGTGCTATAATTCTTGAGAATGATAATGGTACTGCACCGGGACTTATTATAGAAGATGATACCTGCAAGGCTGTTTTGCTTCCGGGACCACCAAGTGAGCTTATCCCGATGTTTGAGACTAAGGTTTATCCTTATCTGAGTGGCTTGGAAACAGAGACTATTTACTCAAAGACGGTAAAAGTCTGTGGTGTTTCTGAAAGTCTTGCAGAAGAGATGATACTTGATATTATTGACAATCAGACCAATCCGACGATTGCAACCTATGCAAAGACCGGAGAGGTTCATATAAGAGTTACAGCCAAGGCTTTGAATAAAGAGGAAGCAGAGAGGCTTATGTCTCCTATGATTGAAGAGCTTTATTCACGCTTTGGTAAGAATATATATACTGATAATGAGCATGAGAGCTTGGAAGAGGCTGTGGTGAAGCTATTAAAGAAACACAATCTAACAGTTTCAACTGCCGAATCCTGTACCGGAGGCATGGTAGCCGGGACACTTATCAATGTGTCGGGAGCTTCTGATGTTATTCGAGAAGGGTATATTACTTATTGTGATGAGGCAAAGCACAAAATCCTTGGCGTATCAGAAGATACGCTTAATACTTACAGTGCAGTAAGTAAAGAGACTGCATACGAGATGGCAAAAGGGTGTGCGTTAGTTTCAGGCAGTAATGCTGCAATATCTGTTACCGGAATTGCAGGTCCTTATCCTGATGGTGACAAGCCGGCAGGATTAGTTTATATCGGATGCCATCTTAATGGTGACACCAAGGTTAATGAATATCACTTTATTGGTAACAGGACTAAAGTAAGACAGAGTGCAGTAGTAAGAGCCTTGGATATGCTTAGAAGAATGGTCGAAGCGAGTAAGGAGTAGTTTGGTTATAAGGAGGGGAGGTTATGGAATTTTACTGGTATGAGAAGCTTATGGTGTGTGGAGAGTTTGATGCTTCACATAAGAAGATGCTAAGAAAGATAAATGCCGGTAAGCAAGTTTCAGATATTTATCTGGTGCTGCTTTCTGATAGAGATGATGCTGTTTTAGAAATTCGGCCTTCCCAGCATTTGAATTACAAATATAATAAGAATGAAAAAGGATATGTGGTCGGTGCTGCCGTAAACAACGAGCTTGCTACTGAACTTGCTGCAAGAATAGCGGCAACAGTGTATATATCCGGAGATTCAGGTGAATTTACAAGTTATTTTGAAAAACATTTTTTAAGCAGACCGAATATAGATGATTTAGTTTATGTAAAATAAAGCAGGGAGGATAGAATGCTTCACGTAATCTTAACAATATTAAAGATTCTTGGAATAACTATATTAATACTGCTTGCTCTTGTTTTACTGATTTTGATATTAGTGCTTTTTGTTCCGGTAAGGTGTAGGATATCAGGTGCATATAAAAAGGACAAGGAAGCCCCTTATCTAAAGGTGGATATGTCATGGCTGTTGCATCTGGTATTGTACAGGCTGATATATCAGGGCAGCATTAAAGAGAATAATTTGAAAATATCAGGCATTAGAGTTTATCCTCGTGATAATAACGGTAAGTCTTACAGCCAGGCTAAAAAAGATAAAGATAATAAAAAAGAAACTGATACACAGGCAGAAATTAATGAAACTGAACCTGATGATTATTACGGGCAGCCGACTTCTCATAAAGAAGAAGCGATGCACGATTATGACAAAAATGATTATTCCGGTCAGGATGTTATAGAAGAAACAGTTGATAAAGATAATTTAGAAGATAAAAGTGTTTTTGAAAAGATAAAGGGTATAATAGATAATATACTAAACAAAATACAGTTGTTTTTAAAAGGCTTTAGAGATAAAATAAAAAACAAGTATGCTAATGTTAAAGAAAAAATAATTGGATTTGTAAAAAAAATAACGGATATCAGAAGTTTTGTTCAGGATACTGAGAATGTTGATGCTTTTAAAGATGTATTGATAGGAATTAAGAATCTTTTGGTTCATATGCGACCAAGAAAACTCAGTATAAACGGTGAGCTGGGGTTTGAAGACCCAAGTCTTACAGGACAGGTATTCGGAGTGTTAGCTATAATTAATTCATATTATAACGGCTGCATTAATGTAAAAGCGAATTTTGAAGAGCCGGTTATTGATATTGAATTTGATGTTAGAGGTCGTGTAACAGTAGCATATGCATTGCTTATTTTGTTACGGTTTATGAAGAATAAAACAATACGCAAATGGGTGTTCAGAAAGTAGTATAAAGCAATCGGGTTTCACAATTGTTTATATTATATAATACAAGTAATTATGACGGAGGTTTGTTATGGCTGATAAGAATGATTTATTAAACAATACGGTAAACACACTGTTTAAAGGCATGGATGGTTTTTTGTCAACTAAGACAGTAGTTGGTGATGCTGTTCATATTGACGATATTATAATTTTACCACTGGTTGACGTATCTTTTGGAGTTGGGGCAGGCGCATTTGTATCTGATTCTAAAAATAACGGCGGAGGCGGTATGGGTGGAAAAATGTCTGCCAACGCAGTGTTAGTTATTAAAGATGGTACTGCAAGACTTATAAGTGTTAAGAACCAGAATTCAATGACAAAGATTGTTGACATGATTCCTGATATTGTGAACAAGTTTGCACCGGGTAATAAGGAAGACAAGGTTGAATTTGAGAATAATAAATCAACAGTTGAAGATGTTGTGGAGTAATAATTCTTAAAATCAGTGTTTAGGGGAGATGTTTCTGCATATAGTATAATAACAATGCCATGCGGAGATGTTTATGAAAAGGATAATAGGCTTGTGTATGTTCTGGTTTGGCATCGGCATGGCGGTGCAGATATGTATACCGTTATGCTTTTCTAGCGTATGCTTTACTTTGATATTTATTATTCTGGGATATTATTTGTTTTGCAATTGAATATTAGAACTGATGGTAGAGAAAATACGGTTTTCTATCTGATAAAATTGGTAATGTTTGTTAAGGGATGTTTCATAAAAGGGAGCATCCCTTTTACATTTTAAAGAGTGTGTTATAATAGTTAAGTATGATGATGTTTAGCAAATATCATATTGCTATATTGAAAAATAAAAAGTTTGTTCTCTGAGTATTGTAGAAAATTAAAAACTGATATTTT
>JAZULV010000077.1:0-10824 GCA_045603305.1 Lachnospiraceae bacterium
GTACTCTTATCTATGAAACTATTTGTGTAGATACATACAAAGTTTTGGTTTCTATGTATTGTATGATATAATTAAAGATGAGTTAAATGTATTGCTACGAATAGTAATCGTTACAAGTGCTTTTGTTATTAAATTTGATGTACAGACAGACGCAGATATACAGGACGAAATATTGCATAAAATCTTCTGTTATCTTGACACCTGCAGTGACTGGCAGTTTTCGTTGTTTAATTACTTGAGTGTAGCAAATGTTAAGGTGGAGACGATAGAGAACAGTTGTGTTTATACAAGAAGTGAAAATGATACATAAAAGGTGATTTGAATGTTAATGATAAGGAGATTAGTACATGGGATGCTGGGGTATGGGAATTACACAAAGTGATGAGTATGCTGATGTATATGAACGTTTCATGGAGGAATATGATAAAGGAAAAGACGTTCAGGAAATAACAGATGAGATTATTGCAGGCTATTTAGAAGAATTTTCTGAGGATGATGGAGTTTTACATGATGTATATTTTGCACTTGCCAAGGCGCAATGGATGTGTTGTGCGTTGGCAAAAGAGTTGTTAGAAAAGGTTCAGCAGATTGTAGATAGCGGAAGTAATATCGAATTTCTTAGGGAATTAGAGGCCGATGATAGAGATTTAAAAATACGTCAAAAATATTTGGAGAAGTTTCTTGAAGGTTTAAAAAATCAGAAAGCTTCACCACGAAAACGTAAACCACCAACAAAGGAAAGACAACTTCCACCAGTGGAACCAGGTGATTGCTTGGCATATAAATTTGAAGACGGGTACCGAATAGCAGTTGTTCTTGATATAGTAAAAGAAGCGCGTTGGAAGCCTATGGTGTTTTCATGTATTATGAGAAATACTTTTAATTCATTTGATATAAATCTTTTTGAAGAAGAGATTGGTCTGATCGGTTGTTATACAGCGATGGAATTTTTAGCAAAATTAAATTTCAAGAAAGTTTCTTCTATAACTGTTGGGCAAGATGCTAAGCAACAGATTCTAGAAACTGCACTTGTTCTGGGTTCAAAAACAGATTTTAAGAAAGATTTCTCACAAGTACAGTCAAAGAGATTATCAGAACTTTTGGAAGCAAAAGATATATTAGGAACTAAATTGCAAAGGAGTAATATTGTATATTGCACTACTTCGCGTATAGACGTTTTCTAAGGGATAAGAGAAGAAATGTAACTAGCTAAGGGGAGGTGAGCGTATGTGCTATTTTCTTTATGGTTCAATTAATAACGGAATTAATATAGAGGATTATAAAAAAGTAATTACGAACTCAGGCTATCATTTTAATATCGGTAAAAAAAGTGATGTTAACACCTGTGTGAGCGACTGTGGTTTTGAATATAGAATTACATTAAACCATTGCGACTGCGATACTCCTGTAGGAGAAAAGCATAGTGACAAAGCGGGATTAAGGGAATTGGAATTATTATTAACAAATATGAAATCCATTCGCGGTATAAAACATATCTATATAAGCAAAAACTGGACCGGTGAAACGAATGAAAGGGAAGAAATAGTACATATAGACGATATTGATATACGAAACTTTCTTGCCGGTGTAGAAAACAACTGCTTATATAAGGTTGAATTATATAAAAGGTATTATTAATAAGTTAAAAGTTAAAGCTTGAAATCTATTGCATAATTTAGCGGTGAATTTCAAGCTTTTGTTAAAACTTTTGGGGATTGGCACTAAAATAATAGTGCAATATATAATTTAGAGTGATATAATAACTATATATAGTAGGGGAGAAGTTTAATTCATAAAATAGCGGCACTAATGGATTGATTAAATTTGTTGCATTTAAGGGTAGTAAATATGCTTTCATAAACACGAGGTTGTGTTTACAAAGCTGTTGTAGCATGTTAAATTTTTATCAAAATATATTATAGAGTAAGAGGTATGGCTATGAAAATAAAGTTTACGATGTTTACATTATTACTATTAATTATTACAAGTGTTTTAGGCGGATGTTTAAACATTGATATAAATATATCCCCTGAAACAACTACAGAAGCGGACACTGAAGTAACTACAGAGACTATAGTTGAGACTACTGCAGAAAGCACTGCTTCAGTATCTGAGACAACAGAAAGTACTATAGACTATTCATTGGTTTATGATGATTTATTATTTGAAACGTACAAATTTATTTTACTTGTTGTTTATGATTCTGAGAGTGTAGTTGCTACAGACGGTACAATCGGTATTTTGGAAACAGTAAACGGGATGAGTGACACAGAAGCTCTGGAAAGCATAGGTTATGTTACAGAAGATATAAATAGTGACGGTGTTCCTGAATTGTTTATAGTAGCAGTCGATGAAAATGAAGCAGATACCTGCGTTGGAACGAGAATAGTTGCGGCATATACATATAGTAATGATTCTACGAAGTTACTTTTTGAAGGAATGGCAAGAGACAGATACTATCTTCTTGATGATAAACTTATTTATAATGAAGGTTCAAGTGGTGCTGCATATTCAATTTTTGCAACTTACACCATGCCTAAGAATGCTACAGATATTGAAGTAAAAGACTTCTATTTTACAGCTCCTATAGATGATAGTTATGATGAACTCGGTTTGTATTATAATACAACAGGTGAGATGGACGCTTTGGTTTCAACTGAGTTTGATGGAACAGCAGATGATTTCTGGCAGCTTCAGACAGACCTTGCTTCAAAAATAAAGTCATATGAGCTTACTCCTTTCGAGGTTTTCCATGCAGGACCTGAAGATGATGACGCATCTTATGTTTATGCAGAATACGAAGCGGCTGTTTATGAAGGTATTACATATTGTGAAGAATTTGTAGCAGACAACTCAGAGCATGAGACAAAGGTTGTTTTCTTCGCCAACGGTGAAATTACAGATTTCAAATTTATGAGTATAGAATGGGCTGATGATGAAGATGGTGGAGAGATTGACTTTGTGATGAAGGAGATGTATACGCTTGATAAACTTAGTGAGGATAAACCTTTATTAGTAACAATGACTTTTACCGGCTCTATGCCATCATATGGAATTTCGTATGATGATGAATATGGTAATGAACATAATTGTATTGTTGAAATAAGTAATGAAGATGGTTCTTTAGTTCTTAGCGAGTATTGATATTTATTATTTAGGTGTAACAAATGTTAAGGCTGAGATGATAGAGTTATATAAGGTTAAATTATATAAAAGGTATTGTTAATACGTTAAAAGTTAAAGCTTGAAATCTACTGCATAATTTAGCGGTAAGTTTCAAGCTTTGTTTGTATTACACCTTTAGTATCATCTTAATAATCGCCACCTGCATACGATCCGGAAGCATATTAAGAAATCTTAAAAGAATGTTACGGTTGATATTATATACAAACCTCGGACGCTTTGCTTCAAGGGCTTTAAGTACAAGCTTTGATATCGCTTCCGGAGCGATGTTACGGGCCTCTACGCTGTCAACAATCTGTCTGAACTTCCGGGCATTGCACTGATATATCTTTGTACCGGCACAAAAACGGTCAAGGGCGTTGGTTGAAACATTTAAAAGACCTGTATTCACTGCACCGGGACGAATAACTGATACCGAAATACCAAGAAGATTAACTTCCATTCTTAGAGAATACGCATACTTTTCTAAGGCTGATTTACTTATAGCATATATGCCGGTGAAAGGAAGCGGGTCAAGGGGAGCCAGTTCGCTGGTGGTAATAATAATGCGGCTTCCCTTGCTTAAAAGAGTGGAGAATGCTTTGTTGATGCGGTACACACCGAACAGGTTAATGTCAAATATCCGGCAGAATCGCTCTTCATCCATCTCTATCAGAGAGTCTAAGTCATATATGCCGGCGGTATGTATAATTGCATCAAGTTTTAATGTTAATGACTTAACAGTTTCAAGGGCACATTCAACCGATTCCTGATTTGTGACATCGCAAAGAACGAAATGATAATTTTCACCAGTGATAGTTTGATTATCAGTAGCTTCTTTATAATCGAGACCAAAAACATTATAACCTTTTTGAACGAGTAATTTACATATAGCTCGGCCCATGCCACCGTATGCGCCGGTAACCAAAACATTTTTCATCTTATCACCTGTAAATTATATGTTAGTGACCACAGCTATGGCTTCCGCAGCCGTGATTTCCACAGGAATGATTACCGGCACCGTGCTCGTGGTCATGGTGATTACATCTTACATCAGGGTTAAAGTCAAGGCTGCCGTTAAGCAAAGCATTAACTGCATCATCAGCGCTGCCGCTTACGCCGCCGTATAATCTGATGCCGGCATCGGCAAGTGCCATCTGGGCTCCGCCGCCGATACCACCGCAGATAAGTATATCAACTGAGTTAGAAGCGAGAACTCCTGCAAGAGCACCATGGCCGCTGCCGTTGGTATCTATAACCTGACTGTTTACAATCTTGCCATCTTCAACGTCATATAATTTAAAAAATTCTGTATGACCGAAATGCTGAAAAATCTCTCCGTTATCATAAGTTACTGCAATTTTCATAGTAAAACTCCTTTTCATATTTTATTAAGTATTATTATTGTATAACTTGGTCTGTTTCGTCAAGAGATAAAATTCTTAATAGTTTAATTACTCACTTCTGTCTTTTGATATATTCTCTTATTAAAATCAAAGCTTTCGATAAATGGTTTGCCATCTTCATAAATCCATGTCTGTATGTAATAAGGGAATACTTTAAATAATCGTTCATTTTCCAGACAGGTGTACTTGTCATAGGCACTTTTAAAGTATTCTTTATAGAGTCTGCAAAAGGAAGTATTCTTTGAAGGATGCCCGATTTCGTAGCATGCTCCTTCAATCTGTATGTTATCTGTACAAAGTGAAACGTAGCGGTTATTGATTAACTGCTCATACTTCCTGGAGTTATTACCGGTCTGAAAGTAAAAGCATCCATTGTCAATAATAACGCTCATCATGCGAGAAGTAACCTTGTCGTTATACGAGGTTGAAAGTACCATGAGCTTATGGGCGCCTATGGTCTTAAAAATAAGCCGGCTTTGTTCAATAAATGTATTCATAAACACCTCCCGATTACATTACATAACAGAACGAATGTTCTATAATAATAGTGTATCATATCCACAAGTGTAGGGCAAGAGTAACATTTGCATAAATTACGGAATATAAAGTGGATACGGAATATAAACCATATACCGGCATTTCTTGCGTCATTAGCGGTTATATGGTATTATATTTTTGTAATTTTATGAGAAGTATTTCTGTTAATGGAGAAATGAAATGAGCTTAAATTATCGTTTAATTATTAAATATGACGGTACAAGATATAACGGATGGCAGAAGCAGGGTAACACTACTAATACTATTCAGGGCAAGATAGAAGACGTACTAAGTAAAATGTGCGGTGAAAGTATCGAGATAGCAGGTTCCGGCAGAACTGATGCCGGGGTTCATGCATTAGCCCAGGTGGCGAATTTTAAGGCGGATACAAGCTTGAATGTTCAGGAGATAAAGGAATACCTGAATAAATATCTGCCGGAGGATATAGCGGTCACTGCAGTCGATATTGTATCGGAACGATTTCACAGCAGACTATGCGACAAGAAAAAGACTTATCTGTACAGGATATACACAGGTGACAGCAAGCCGGTATTTGATAAAAAATATGTCTGCATTTCAGAGGAAAATATGCAGAATTTAGACATAGAGGCTATGAAGAAGGCTGCAGAATTTCTTATTGGCAGTCATGATTTTAAAAGCTTCTGCGGTAACAGGCACATGAAGAAGTCTACGATAAGGAAGATTTTCAGTATTGAGTTTTGTGAAAAAGAAGATGAGCTTTGTATATATTTCTGTGGAAGTGGATTTCTTCAGAATATGGTGCGACTTTTAACCGGTACGCTTATAGATGTAGGTACACATAAGATAAACCCTGATGATATGAAAACAATACTAGCCGGTAAGGATAAAAGTCTCGCCGGAAGCATGGCACCGGCTAAGGGGCTGACATTATTGAATGTTGAATATTAGTAAATTATAAAGGAATGATTTTATGCTATCATTTGAAAGTGATTATACAGAAGGTGCTCACGAGGCAATACTTCGACGTTTGTGCGAAACAAATTATGAGCAGTTATCCGGTTACGGCAACGATAAATACTGTGACTTGGCCAAGGAAAAGATTAAAGCAGCGATTGGCTGTGCTGATGCCGAGGTTTTTCTGCTGGTGGGCGGCACCCAGACTAATCAAATAGTTATTGATACTGTGCTTGATGCTTATGAGGGCGTTGTATGTGCAGATACCGGGCATATAAGCTGCCATGAGGCGGGGGCTGTTGAGTTTACCGGTCACAAGGTACTTACCGTTCCTCATAATGAGGGTAAGATAAAGGCGGAAGTGTTGCAAGGGTATCTTAAGACATTCTTTGCCGATGATAACCACGACCACATGGTATTTCCGGGAATGGTGTATATATCCCATCCGACGGAATACGGAACCTTGTATACGTTAGAGGAGCTGACTGCACTATCAGAACTATGCCGGCAGTATGACCTGCCTCTTTATCTTGACGGAGCAAGGCTTGGTTATGGCCTTATGAGCAGTGGTACCGATGTTAGGATTAAAGATATTGCAAGGCTCTGTGATGTTTTCTATATCGGAGGAACAAAGGTGGGGGCATTGTGTGGTGAAGCGGTAGTATTTACTCATAAGAACGCACCAAAGCACTTTTTTACCAGCATAAAGCAGCACGGAGCATTACTTGCTAAAGGAAGACTGTTAGGCGTTCAGTTTGATACCCTGTTCACAGATGATTTATACTTTAAGATTAGTCGTCACGCTATAGATATGGCCGACAGGATGAGAGAAGCTTTTCGTGAAAAGGGTTATAAGTTTTATTTAGAGACTATTACAAATCAGATTTTCGTAGTTCTGGAGAATAAAAGAATGGAAGAGCTGAAGCAGTCGGTTTCTTTTAGTTTTTGGGAGCGTGTTGATGACAACCATACAGTGGTGAGGTTTGCGTCAAGCTGGGCAACTAGAGAGCAGGATGTTGACAGGTTAATTGAATTGTTGTAGTGGATGTTATGAAATAGAGTTCACTAAATCCAGAGGTTTCGGCCTCTGGATTTAATCATTTTAACCTTTATTTTGTAATCGTGCAATTAATGCTTCCTGCAGAATCTGAGAAAAATTCATATTAGCGGCAGTAGCTTCTTCGTTGAGCCATTCCGGAATAGAAAGAGTTTTTTTGACTGCTTTTGAACTGTGTTTTTTCTTGTATGCAAGCATATCAAATTCGATTATTACACAAAAGGAATCAGATTCGACAGTAATTTTATCGAGTTCTAATGCTTTTGGAAGTTCTGATTTGTTTTCAATATACTCTGAAATTGCAAGTCCGAGTGCATCAATCGCCATTTCGTAGGCATCTTGCATGTTATCGCCCTGTGTCATACATTCAGGGAAGTTCGGAAATGTTATCCAGTATCCGCCTTCCTCTGCTTTATGGAAAATTGCAGGGTAAAATAATTTGTTCATTTAACACCTCCTGGATATTTATATGATGATAGCAGGATTATTTAATACCGGCTTGTTTAAGGATGCTTTGTTCGAGCCCTTTTTTTAGACCTTTTGTATGATATGGAACAATAACTGTTTTGTTTGTCGTAGGGTTTCGTAATTTTACGTGTGAACCATTTTGGCTGATTATTACAAAGTTGTTTTTAAGCAGGAGTTTAATCATCTCCTTCGAACTCATGGGCATTTGTATATCTCCCTTCTAGAGCACATTTACATTGTAATACGTAATATTACGTATGTCAATGCGCTAAATATAAAATTGTTGGTGGGGGGATTGTATTAGAAATGAATTACAGAAATTTAAGATTATGAAGAGTACTTTAAGTATACCATAAAAAGATGAAGAATTGTTTAAGATAATAGACTGATATAATGTGAAATGTTATACTAATATCAAAAAAACACAATAATTACAAGGGGGATTAATATGAAAGAAAAAAGAAGTGTTATTTGCATTATTTTATGTGTACTGCTTATAAGTATGCTGGGTTTAACAGCCTGCAAGAAGGATAAGGAAACAGACGCAGAGGGATTGATTGCTGTGGATTTAGAACTTGAGGATGTTGAAGTTAATGTGCCGGTATTCAAGGGGGGAAAGTTAGATGATAGCGTAGAAGGCACTTTTTTATTGCTACATAAGTTTGAAGAGATAGATGTTTCGATTTATTATTATGAAGAGTATAAGTATGTATTAGAACAGGAGGTTCATATAGAGTATATTGTTCTTGAAAAGGCTGGTTTTTATGAGACATGGATTATACCTGTAGATAATGTACTTCTTGGTAGTGATGATAATATGTATGAATGTTATGATTACGATGATGATGGAATTAGCGAGATAGCTGTAACATTTGTTCTAAGTGAAAGTAATTTACATAAAGATCAGAAACTGTTTATTTTTGATTATAATGAAAGCAAAAATTCCTATGATATGTATTGTTTAGGACTTAAAGAACTTATTTCAGGAGTGTTTATTGATGCCATAATCGAGTTTTACAATAAGCAGTATGGAATAGAATATTTATATGGAACATATGGGGGTGCAAATGAAGGTATTGCCAGTCGTGTTGAGTTCGATTCTTATTTTGAAGGTGGAATGCATGTGCAATGCGGAAGTCATACAGATATAAGATTATCAGATGATGGTGAGGTTGAAATATCTATGAGTGTGTTTGAAGTAATAGATAATATAGATAGAGAAGGTTCAGATTATACCACTCCGGCTATAATATTTGACAAAGAGATAGATGTAATAGAAGGAGATGAGTCTGTTAAGAAAGAGGTTCGCTTTATTGGTGTGGGTGCTGTAAATTGTTCGGTTAAATATATGGATGACGGAAAGTTTATGGTGAATGCATCAGAGTATAAGGATTATACGTATAAAAGAGGATAAAATAGAAATTAAATATAGAATTCTTACGAAATGTAAAGTGTGTAGACCTAATTGGTGAAAAATGTTATACTAAATCCAAAATAAACATTAATCACAAGGGGGATAAATATGAAATTAAGAAAAAATATTATTTGTGTAGCATTAAGTTTATTACTTATAGGTATGTTTGGATTAACCGGTTGCAATACCGATAAAGACACAGAGAAAGACCCTGAAGGAGTTATTACCAAGGATTTAAAGCTTGCGGATGTAGAGGTTATTACATATCCGACAGAAGGCGGTACAATAGAGGACACCAGCAATGGTAGCTTTGTGCTGCTTAAGAAGTTTGAAGAGATAGATGTTTCGGTTTATTGCTATGAAGAGTATAAAATGGCTATGGGTGAGGAGATACATATACAGTATACCGTACTTGAGAGAGACGGAGTATATTCATCTTATTATATACCTGTGTTCGGTAGTATAATAGAAGATGATATATGTGAATTTAAGTGCTACGATTATGATGACGACGGAGAAGAAGAGATAGCAGCCACATTCGTTATAAATGAAAACGAACAGGAAAGAGACCAGAAGCTTTTCATTTTTGACTATAATAATAGTAGTAATTCCTATGATATGTATTGCTTGTGGCTTGGAGATATTTCTGAGGCAGTATCAAAGTCAGTAATTAATTTTTATAAAGAGCAGTATGGACTTGAATATGTAGCTGGCAGCAGTTGCGGTGGTGGAACCAGTATGTCTGCAACCATAGATTGTGAATTTGAGTGCGAGGGTGAAAATGAAGTAAAATATGGCAGTCACACTGATATAGTTTTGTCAGACAAGGGCAAGATAAATATGTCTGTTAGTGTGTTTGAAGCTTTAGATAATATCAAATCAGAAGAGATGTATTCTGCTCCAACTCTTATAATAAACGATAATTTTTATGAAATGGTAGATGGGGAGATTGTTATAGTCCAAGGAGCAAGTTACGTTGATACCGGTTCCGTGAATTGTGATGTGAAATACATGGGCGATGGCAAATTCGTTGTTAATGCATCCGAGTATAAAGAAGATACAACTAAAAGAAATGCAGAGGAAGCTGCGGAGTAATATTTTCGTATATAGGGAAGGAAATGATGAAAAAAAGAATTTGTTTAATATTAAGTGTATTATTGTTAAGTATGGTTTGTTTATCCGGTTGCGATAAGAGTAAAGTCCCGGAAGGCGTTATTACTAAGGATTTAAAGCTTGCGGATGAACAGGTGGATATGCCTGTAACTAAAAGTGACAAAATAAAAGATACTAGCAATGGAGCATTTGTGCTGTTACATAGTTTTGAAAAGTTAGGTGTTTCAATGTACCATTATGAAGAGTATAAGCAAACTGAAGGTTTTCCGGAGATACATATTGAGTGTGTTGTACTTGAAAGAGATGGAGTTTATGACTTTTTTAATATACATTTAGATGACAGTGGCGTACATGGCAGTAATATAAATACTTATAAATGCTATGATTATGATGGAGATGGTACCGACGAGATAGCGGCTGTATTTCTTGTGGATGTGACAGAGCAGTATGCAAATAGGAAACTTGTGATCTTTGATTATAATGATAAAAAAGATTCCTATGATATGTGTTATTTAGGAATTGTGAACACATCGGATATAATTGAGAACGCTGTGTTCAAGTATTATAGTGAGCAGTACGGAATAAAGTATAAAACAATTAGTTATGATGGTTATCTTACAGATAACATAGAGAGTTATTTTGAATATGATTTTGTCGGTTATGGTGATCAAAAACAGACTAATATGAGATATGGCAATTATTCTGACATCAAATTGTCAGATGATGGCGAG
>JAZULV010000078.1:0-4048 GCA_045603305.1 Lachnospiraceae bacterium
AAAACTCCACAGAACAGAGCAAAGAATCTAATGAAACTTGGAATTGATAGAGACAGGGCTCTATGGACGGCATACAGTGGGCACAGAATTGCATTCATATGTAGTAAATCTGTGGTGAATGTTGCAATAACGAACAAGAGACTATCCTCATTTGGATTAATCTCTATGTTAGACTACTACACCGAGAGGTGTGTTACTTGTTAAGTTGATTGAACCGCCGCTTGCGGAACCGCATGAGCGGTGGTGTGAGAGGTCGAAAATTCCTCACGATGAGGAATTTTCTCCTACTCGATTCGCTAAAATCATTGACACTATAAATACATTGTGTTAATGATAGAGGTGTTTTAGATTGTATTTTGTGCAGCCATATTTTAGTGCAGAGGTGTTAACAATGACGAACGATTTAACTAAGGGTAACATATGGAAGCAGATTGTCAGTTTTACAATACCGATACTGTTAGCCAATTTGTTTCAGAACTTATACAGCGCGGTGGACTCTGCAATAGTAGGCCATTATGCCGGTAACAGTGCTTTTGCAGCGGTCAGTTCTACAGGTTCAATTACATTCTTTGTGATTGGCTGGGCGATGGGGATTAACAGTGGTTTTGCTATTATGATTTCCCAGCGTTTTGGTGCAGGAGATGAAAAGGGAGTGCGCCATTATACTGCCATGTCACTATATCTTTGTACAATAATGGCGGTGGTCATGACGGCGGCACTTTTGCTTACAAATGGCTGGGTTCTAAAACTTATGCAGACCCAGGAGTCATTGTTTGAGGATACATATGTATATTTAATGGTGACATACATCGGGCTTACGGCAACTATTGCTTACAATTTCCTTGCTGCATTGTTACGTTCATTAGGAGACAGCCGGGCACCGCTTGTATTTCTCATAATATCCTCGGTTATTAATTTTGGTCTGGATATATTGTTTGTTGCAGTGTTAAGCTGGGGTGTTGCCGGAGCTGCGGCAGCTACAGTTATATCTCAGGGGGTTTCGGCATTACTTTGTCTTGTATATATTATAATAAAGTTTCCAATATTAAGACTGAAGAAAGAGGATATGTATTTCTCCTTTGCAAGTGCGTGGAAGCTTCTTGGTCTTGGCATCCCTATGGCACTTCAGTTTTCAATAACTGCCATTGGTACAATGATAATTCAGGTGGCACTGAATCGTCTCGGGGAGATCTATATTACTTCTTATGGTGCCTGTGGTAAGATTCAGAATATATTTGCCCAGTTCTTCACCGCCTTTGGAAGTTGCCTGGCAACCTTTACCGGACAGAATGCCGGAGCCAACAGGATGGACAGGGTAAGAAAAGGTGTGAAGGCAACTGTAATAATGACTCTTATATGCAGTGCGGTGGATATTGTACTCATGACCTGCTTTGGCAGCAGTCTGGTAAGATTGTTTGTATCTGAGGTAGATGCCGAACTTTTAAGAGTATCCCAGCAGTACTTTAATGTAACTGCATGGTTCTATCCGGTGCTTTCGCTTATATTTATATATAGAAATGTGCTTCAGGGTATGGGAAGTGGTTTTATACCTATGCTGGGTGGCGTTATGGAGCTTGTGGCAAGAATTATCGCGATTGCACTACTTGTCGGACCTTTTGGTTATGTCGGAGTTTGTGCAGCGAATCCTCTTGCATGGTTTGCGGCACTTATACCTACGGTGCCGGCATATTATTATACAATGTACATTAAGCCCGGAAGAAAGAAGATGAGCCATGCGACGTAAAATGCTTTAATTTTTATGTAGATTAGGTAACAAAAAAAGACCTCCAATAGTATTGTTCTGACTATTGGAGGTTAATTTATATATGTGAAACAGGTATTAATGACCCAGGACATCCCAGGCGGTAATTACGCCTAAAAGACGTTCCTTTGGTGAGCCGTTTTCAGTAATTAAGATCATGGCGATTCTTTCACCCTTTCGGAATGCTTTTTCGAAAAGGTCTTCGGCCTTAGGAAGATATGCGTCTTTGTCTATGAAAACATATCTGTGACTTTTTCGTCCGTCAAGAGAAAGAAAATCTTTGATATCTCTAAAACACAGGTTCTTATCAATAGTCATTGATTCCTGCGTCATAAGATAATTGATTATTGAATTCTCGCTGAAAATACCGACTACCCTGTTTTCTCCAAGAATCGGTATATGAGAGTATCCGTGTTCGCGCATCGCTTTCATAGTATTGATAACGTTGCTGTCTAAAGTGCGCCAGTAAAGTTTTTGGAATGGAGTAGCGATAGAGAGACACTTAGTAGGATTTTTAACTCTGTATATAGTATCAGTGATGAAATCTATCATTTCCTGACTTGGCTGGATTGCAAAAGTGGTAGGATATAAACTATTGTGCTGCAATAGATTTCTGACATTACGGCAGTAGTAAAGTTTGTTTTGTATGTCTTCGAACTGTTCCATGTGTTCAAGCTTGTAGACAAAATGATCATCTTTATTAAGCTTGAAGGTTGTAGAAATAGTCATCTCCAGCTCTTTATATTTTTCGATAAATATATCTGCATTAGTCATAGTAATCCTCTTTTATATTAGACGTTTTTATTATTATATCATAATTTATTATGGCTGTATAATGAAAAATAAATGTAAAACTCTTGACGTAAAAATTTTTATGCACCATAATATTGTTTAATATGATTTGGGTCAAGGAGGAATATGATGATACGTTTATTTGAAAACGGTGCCTATCTTTTGAATGGTACAGAAATCATTGAAGATAATGCAGAAGGCTTAGCAGTACTTGCACAGAAGCTTGGTGCTGCTCCTGAAAAGTGTGAAGCAGCGAGGAATACTATTGCTTATGGTATTCTTGAAAAGCACAACACATCAGGCAATATGCAGAAGCTTAAGATTAAATTTGACAAGCTTACATCACATGATATTACATATGTAGGTATTATTCAGACATGCCGTGCCAGCGGTATTGAGAAGTTCCCTATACCATATGTACTTACAAACTGTCACAACAGTCTTTGTGCAGTAGGCGGAACTATTAATGAGGATGACCACATGTTTGGTCTTACCTGTGCTAAGAAGTTCGGAGGCGTTTATGTTCCTCCTCATCAGGCAGTTATTCACCAGTATGCAAGAGAGATGCTTGCAGGCTGTGGCAATATGATTCTTGGTTCAGACAGCCACACCCGTTATGGTGCTCTTGGTACTATGGCTATGGGTGAAGGTGGCCCTGAGCTTGTAAAGCAGCTTCTTAACAGAACCTATGATATTAATATGCCGGGCGTAGTCGGCGTGTATATGACAGGAGCTCCTGCTAAGGGCGTAGGTCCTCAGGACGTTGCTCTTGCTATCATCGGTGCTGTATTTAAGAATGGATATGTTAAGAATAAGGTAATGGAGTTCGTAGGTCCGGGCGTTGCCAACTTAAGCGTAGACTTCAGAATTGGTGTTGACGTAATGACTACAGAGACTACCTGTCTGTCATCAATCTGGAAGACTGATGAGAAGGTAGAGGAATGGCTTGCTATTCACGGTCGTGGCGGCGATTACTCAGAGCTTAATCCTGGAGCAGTAACCTACTATGATGGCATGATTTACATTGATTTAAGTGAAATCAAGCCTATGATTGCACTTCCGTTCCATCCAAGCAACACATATACTATCGAAGAGTTCAATGCAAATATTATGGACATTCTTGCTGACTGCGAGGCTAAGGCTAAGGTAAGCCTTGGTGATAAGGTTGACTTTAGACTTACTGACAAGGTTAGAAACGGCAAGATGTATGTAGAGCAGGGCGTTATCGCAGGCTGTGCCGGCGGTGGATTTGAGAATATCTGCGCTGCAGCTGATATCCTTAAGGGCAAGAATATCGGTGCAGATGCATTTACACTTAGCGTATATCCGGCAAGTACACCGGTTTACATGGAGCTTATTAAGAATGGTGCGGCAGCAGACCTTCTTGCTACCGGAGCAATTGTTAAGACTGCTTTCTGTGGTCCTTGCTTTGGTGCCGGAGATACTCCTGCTAACAACGCATTCAGTATTCGTCATTCAACAAGATACTTCCCT
>JAZULV010000079.1:0-96024 GCA_045603305.1 Lachnospiraceae bacterium
TTATATGCTTTCTCAAGTATCTGCTTTTCGTTTTGAAACTTTAAAAGGTGATACGCCTCATTAAACTTATAGTATCCCGAATCAAAGAAATACTCTTCACGCTGCGGTTTACTGTGATAACTGTCTGATGTCATGAGATACCAATGTACATCCTTTAATATCATGTCATTGGATGCAGAAAAGGAATAATGGCTCTTGCCGATATACTTAATAAGTGTGGCATCAACACCAGCCTCTTCTTTTACCTCTCTCAATGCAGTATCCTTAAAATCCTCGTTCTTCTCTACAGTTCCTTTCGGTAAAACCCAGCCTTCATACTTGTTTTTATAATTCTTATAGAGGACTAAAATTTTACCACGAAATATTACCACCCCGCCACAGCTAGTTGCTTCTATCATCGCAATCCCTCCTGCTTACGGTGTGTCATAAAAACTACCTTAAGTATACCTCTTTTAAAAATCATATTCAAGTATTACTGCAATATATTTTTACTGTAATAGATTATTTTTCTACTAAATATGCATCAAATATTTCTTTTGCTGCGGATGCCGCAACACCACCGCCGGTTCCGCCTTTTTCAAATATTATGCTTATCACTATCTTTGGCTTGTCTGCAGGAGCAAATCCGACAAACCATGCATGGGTGCTCTCCGTATCCGAACTAAATTGTGCAGAGCCGGTCTTTCCCGCTGCCTGATAATCGTCTGTTTTCAGTTTATCTCCCGTACCTTCATTAACAACAGCCTTCATCATATCTATAAAGAGCTCCGATTCTTCGGCAGTCATTATCTTGTCATACATGGTCGGTGAAAACTCTGTAACCACCTTGCCGTCTGCACTCTCTATCCGGTCTATAACATAAGGAACCATCAAAGTACCTCCATTAGCTATTGCTGATACTATTAATGCATTGTGCATTGGGGACACAAGGGTCTCGCCCTGACCGATTGCAGTCTGGACAGTAGTAATATTATCTGTCACTACCGATAAATTAAAAACACTATCCGAACAGCCGTAGGAACCCGGTATCATCTGATTAAACAAAAAATCTTCACATAAACCAGCAAACCTGCTCTTATTAAGTGCAAGTCCTATATTAGATAATGAACAGTTACACGAAATAGACAGTGAGTCCTTTAAGTCTAATGCTCCATGAACAGCATTACCATAGCAGCTCATGGCATATTTATCGTTTATAGGAACAGTACCCATACAGTTATATGCATAATCTCCATAAACATCAGGATACTCCCTGATATACTCAAGTGCCGTCAACAGCTTAAAAGTTGAACCGGGAGGATATAAGCCTCTTGTCGCCCTGTTTAACAGACATGAATTATCATCGTTTGATACAAGTTCATCCCACTCATCTTCCAATGTGTTAGGATTAAAATCAGGCTTTGAAACCATGGCCAGAATTCTTCCCGTATCAGGCTCTAAGACCACACATGCAGCCCTGCGGTCTCCTATTACATCATATACTGTCTGTTGAAGCGATACATCCAGAGTAGTTACTACATTGTTCCCAAGATGCTTATTACCTTGAAAATTGTTTTTTATTTTTGAAAAAGCACTTTCAGCAGAGCTTACCATATAAAAATTACCTATAGCCTCTATACCGGTTTTACTTTTCAATGTATAACCTACACTATGTGCAAATAAATTGTCGAATGGGTATTCCCTGCTTTCATTTCCTTCTTCATCTACTACTGTTTTCGCCAGTATCTGCCCGTCACTGCTTAATATATTCCCCCTCCGGACATTCTCTGAATAGGAATTTAGTCTGGAATTATGAGAACTACTTATATAATCATCCTTCTCGTTAGCAAGAAAATTACCGAAATAAATAATCATCGCTGCAAATATAAGCATAAATAAATATAATGTTACCTTTATACCTTTATTCATAATATCAGCATCCTTTCCTTCGGTACATTATCTGTTTCTATGAGAGTTCTTTCGGATCTGTTTGTTATAACTATAACCCTGGATAAATCCTATTATAATGAACATACTCAAAATGGAACTTCCGCCATAACTGATTAATGGCAATGTTATACCTGTAGACGGGATAAACTTAATTACTCCGCCAATATTTAATATAGTCTGAACTCCGATTATACATGCGAATCCGGAAACAACCAGCTTAACAAACTCAGACTTTTGTAATACAGCCTGAAACATTATCTTCATAATAAGTGCAAGGTATAAAAGAATAATACAAACTGCTACAATGCCTCCCATCTCTTCTGAGATAGCAGAAAAAATAAAGTCAGTTTTTACAATAGGTATAGAACCGGGTGAGCCTGCCGTTAATCCAATACCGGTCCAGCCTCCCGTACCAATAGCAAACAATGACTGAAGCACCTGCCAGCCATCACCAAGTACATCCTTCCACGGATTAATCCACACATCAATTCGTGTATGCACATGTCCGAATATATGATATGCCAAAAATCCGCAAACGCCTACTCCCAATGCACCTAAAACCAGTACACTGTAATTATAAGTTGCAATAAATACCATTAACAAATATATGGCACCGATAAGCAATGCTGCACCCAAATCTCTTGACAACACAAGTACTATAACATGAAGCGCTGCAAACACTGTGCATGTGATAATATTCTTCTTGTCTTCTTTGTCCTTTAATAACCCTGCACACATAATAACAAAACTTATCTTGGCAAATTCTGATATTTGCACAGAAAAACTTCCCAGCGTCAATGATAACCTGGCACCTCTTTCTGAATCACCAAAAATCAAAACCATCAGAAGACCTGCTACACCTGCTATCCCACATAACACACTGAAAAAATTACCGCCATTAACATACTTAATCAGCCATGGAATAATAAATGATATAATCATTGCAACAAAAATCATAAACAGCTGTCTATATGCCAATGTTGTTTCAAGTCTTGATATCATAATAACGCCTGACGTATACAGCATGCATATAATATTAAAAATAACCTTAGGTATGTCACCATATATTTCAGAAGTTGCAACATAATAGGTCACAAGCAAAATGACCTGTACAAGATAAAAGACCAAAGTCTTTCCGAAAGCAATATTCAGTGCAATTACAAAATTACCAATAAACTGGACAGCAAATATACATAACAACTGAATTCCTTCTGCAAAATCCCTGCCATCCTTATTATCAATCATAACACTGTAAAAAACAGCAAGTGTAAATATCACATATATAAAAATCATCAAGTATCTTGATGCATCCATAATAATATCAATCAACTAACCACCTACTCTATCCCACGTAAAAAATGTCCCTTGGTAAATTCTCCTGCCGGGCTTTCTATGTCATCACCCAATATAAACGCCTTGTAGTATAAATTAATCACATCTTTTACATTCTTATAATCTTCAGTTGTAAAATCAAGTCTTACTGCCACAGGCAACAGTCGCCTTATCTTATCCCTGCTTCCTAACAAAGAAGTCTGCACACTGTTATATATAACATTGTAACAGAATTCGCACTTATTTTTCACAGGAAATACCATCTGTTTTCTGTCCCTCATAGACAGTACTACCGGTTTTTTAGTGCAGCCTGAAGTATTCTTCTGTATACACTGCTCCGTTACCATAACTGCAGTTCTTCCATAAACCACAAGCTCGTTATTACAATGCTCCGCCCTCATAAGTTCACCAAAATTAAGCTCCTGAGGCATAATAAACTTGTCTATCCCTTTGCTTCTATACACATCTAACGCATTACTGTTATAAGCATATAAGGAAGCTTCTCCGATTATATTTACCCCCGGCACATTATCCATAAGCCACTGTGCCTCGTCTATATTTTTCACAGAAACCCCATCAAACAAATAAGCAATATCAACAAAATACTGTTCAAATATATGCTTTGTCTGACGTTTAAATATAGCAGGCATGACATATACACATCTCATATCGCACTTATGAATTTGATTAATATATGAGGCTGCTTTTTGAGGAAAAAATGATGCACTGTCTAAATAAACTGTATCTACTGCACCACTTGCTAAAACCGCTTCCAGCTGTGACTCAGTTTCAACATATGCGTTAAGCACAGTTCTGACAATATCTTCATGGTATCTGTCCTTTGACAAAACTTCTTCACATAACGCTTCCCTGTCCGAACCACCGGTAACCGCTTCTCTCTTATACTTGGAAAGCAAAGCCTCCTCTAATAAAGCAAAGGCACTCCTTCTTAATTCATTAATATCCTTAACCGAGATAAATATATTATCATCAGCAAAAACAGTAAGTTTATTGAATACATATTCTGTTCCGCCGGTTTTTCTAAGTCTTTTATCAAGCTCTTCACAGGCAATCGGGCGATTCAGCGCTTCCGTAACCAAACCACTCTGTGCCTCAATAACAGTATCGCCAAGCTTTAAAGAAAGTTTTGCCGGATTGCCTGATATAAATTCAGCATGACCGGTTACATTAATCTTATCCTCTGAATTAATAAATCTTTCTTCTATATCCTTTACTAACGAAGCATCAATCTCCCTGTAGGCAGGCTTTTCTTTAAGTGCCATCATAGACTTACCCTTAAGCCCCTTAAGATAACCGTCAGTCTGACCGCCTCTGTCAAATAAATCAAGCAGGCTCTCTCTGTCCTTCTGCAAAACCTTATAAGCACTATGTCCTTTTTCCAGGTACATATCGATATACTTTCTATAAATACTTACAACTCCGGCGGTATATAACGGACTCTTCATCCTGCCCTCTATCTTAAAGGACATAACTCCCGCTTCCATAAGCTGTGGCAACATATCAATGGTACACATGTCCTTGAGGCTAAGAATATAATTCTTACCACGCTCTGTAACACACTTATCACCGCTAAATACATCATAAGGCAGACGGCAAGGCTGGGCACAACGACCTCTGTTACCGCTTCTTCCGCCAATAAGGCTGCTCATAAGACACTGCCCCGAATAACAATAACACATTGCCCCGTGAATAAATGCCTCTATCTCAATATCAACATTGTCACTAATATCCTTTATATCTTCAAGACTTAACTCTCTGGCTGTAACTATACGTGTTGCTCCCATATTCTTTGCCCATAACGCACCATCACTTCCTGTTATAGTCATCTGTGTACTTGCGTGAAGCGGAAGTTTCGGAAACTCTCTATGCAAAAAATCCATAACCCCCATATCCTGGACAATTACAGCATCCAGTCCATGTTCATAATAGGGCCGGATATAATTGTATAATTCACCTTTCAGCTCATCTTCTTTAAACAGTGTATTCACTGTCAGATACAGCTTCTTATCTCTTAGATGGGCATAATCAATTGCCCTCTCTACACAATCTTCATTGGTACTGTCTGCATATGCCCTGGCACCAAACTTATGACCACCCATATATGCAGCATCAGCTCCGGCAGCATAGGCAGCTTTTAAACTGTCAAATGAACCGGCAGGTGCTAATAGTTCAAAATCATTTTTACAATTTCTATCTTTCAAAACTATTCCTCACTGTCCTCATTCTTTAAACGCAATGTAATAAGTTCATGTTTAAGATTAAATATCTGGTGTTCATAGTCATTAACAATATCTTTGAGCCTGTTATTCTCATCCTTACATCTCAAATAATCATCAGCAATATTAACCTGCAGCATCATATTCTTATATTCATTATTTCTTTTCGTATAGCCTTTTGCTTCAGAAAACTCCTGATACTTATTGTTCAAATAGGCAGACAATCTTCTGGCATACTCCTCATCACTATGTTCTATTGAATAAACCTTACCATCAATAACAACTTCAATATACTTTGCCATAATCGCTCCATCAGTAAAATATTATTCTTTATCAATTCCTAAATGTCTGTAGGCAGCATCAGTTAAAACTCTTCCCCTTGGAGTTCTGGTAATAAAGCCACACTTAAGAAGATAAGGCTCATAAACATCCTCAATGGTACCTACATCTTCACATAATGTAGCCGCAAGATTCTCCAAGCCTACCGGACCGCCGCCAAACTTCTCATTCATGGCTGTAAGTATTCCTCGGTCTACAGAATCTAAGCCCTCCTTGTCCACATCCAGCACATCAAGGGCATACTCTGCCGCCTCTAAGGAAATACTTCCATCGTACTTTATCTGGGCGAAATCCCTTACACGCTTAAGAAGTCTGTTGGCAAGACGAGGGGTTCCTCGTGAACGGGAGGCTATCTGCAAAGCCGCGTCTTCATCAATATCCACATTCAGTACCTTCGCCGACTGAACCACTATCTGCTTTAACTCTTCCTTCTCATAGTATTCCATCTTGTGAATTACACCAAATCTATCTCTAAGCGGAGCAGTAAGAAGTCCGGCCCTTGTAGTTGCACCTATAAGCGTAAACTTAGGCAAATCAAGTCTTATAGAGCGTGCCGAAGCTCCCTTACCTATAATAATATCTATAGCATAATCTTCCATGGCAGGATAAAGTACCTCTTCTACCTGCCTGTTAAGTCTGTGTATCTCATCAATGAATAAAATATCGCCCTCACCAAGATTGCTCAGTATCGCTGCAACCTCTCCCGGCTTCTCAATCGCCGGACCGGCAGTAATCTTAAGATTAACCCCCATCTCATTGGCAATGATACCGGCCAGAGTAGTCTTACCAAGACCCGGCGGACCGTAAAAAAGTGCATGGTCCAAAGGCTCTTTTCTCTCCTTGGCAGCCTCAATATATATGGAAAGAATACTCTTAATCTTCTCCTGACCTACATAGTCCTTAAGAAACTTCGGTCTGAGACTGTTCTCCATAACCACATCTTCATTTATAAATTCAGTTGAAATAATTCTCTTCTCCATCTGACAACTTTCTCCCTAAGTTGATTAATCACAAATAATTTTCAATAAATCTGATTAAACCGGTTAATACATAAGCCATGTTCATTAACGCGGATTAAAACATAAGCAGCTTTGATAACGCCTGCTTAATAACCTGTTCTACAGTCATACCGGAATCAATATTAATCATGCTTACTGCACGAAGAGCATCTGCCTGGGAGTATCCCAGTGCTGCCAGTGCCTGTACAGCCTCATCCCTTACTGTACCGTCGGTCTGTTTATCACCACCGGAAACCTTGCCTCTCTTAATCTCAAAAGCTTCCTCTAAAGAAAGCTTGTCCTTAAGCTCAATAATAATTCTCTGGGCAGTCTTGGCTCCCACACCCGGCGCCTTCGAAATAGACTTGGCATCATCTGCAAGTATGGCAAAACGCAAATCATCCGGTGTCATCACCGACAAAATCGCCAGTGCCCCCTTCGGACCGATACCGCTTACACCGATTAACAGAGTAAATACCTTCAAATCATCCTTACTCATAAAACCATAAAGGCTTACTGCGTCCTCTCTTACATAAAGATATGTATATATCTTAACTTCATTACCCATGGAAGGCAGTGCCGAAACAAGAGAAGTAGGCACCTGAATACCATATCCTATACCTCCTGCCTCAACCACAATCATATTCTCTTCTATCTCTGAAAGTCTTCCTCTAATATACGAAATCATAATCTTCCCATATAATCCGGACATTCGCAGCATACATCCGGACTATACCTTTCCTTTCTTCTGTTCCGACTGAATTAATATGTCTTTTTATCACTACTCAAAGAACAACTTCAACTCTCTGTATAGTTCCATTAAGCAAAATATCATCATTTTATATAATAACATAACCCCAATTACATATCAACTAATTCGTACAAATGTTCTAAATATCTTGACACACCTTTTGTTTTCTTATAAATTTGATATATACCTATTGATTATTGATATTGGAGAAACAAAATGATTACTATTACCGAAAAACTTACCTCTCCGGTTGCATACGACCTTTCTTCATACGGTAAACCGGAAGATATTTTATTTTTTGATATAGAAACTACAGGCTTCTCACCGGATTTTTGCACGGTGTACCTTATCGGATGCGTTTTTTGCTCTGACGGTGACTGGTATTTAAAGCAGTTTTTTGCAGACAGTATTACCGCTGAAGGTGAGATACTTCTTCATTTTTTCACTATGCTTTCAAAGTACCCTGTGGTTATTCATTTTAATGGTGATACCTTTGATATTCCTTTCATCAACAAGAGGGCAGACAAGCTGAACATCCCTCATGTTACTAATAATTTTAAAAGCGTGGATATTTATAAACTGGTTAAGCCTTATAAGAACCTGCTCGGTATTTCTAACTGCAAGCAGAAAACCATAGAATTGTTATTGGGAATTAACCGTGAGGACAAGTACAACGGTGGCCAGCTGATTGAAGTATACAAAGACTATCTTGTAACCGGCGACGAAGAAGCTAAAAGACTTCTGCTTCTTCACAATGCAGACGATTTAAAGGGTATGCCGGCACTGCTTCCGGTTCTTGATTATGTGAAAGTATTTAATGGTGAAGAGCATATTGAAGATATAACGATAACAGAAGAAGCGAATGCAGCCAAAGAATTATGCACAACTGAAATAACAACCTGCTCTGACAACACAGAAAAGCTTACTCTGACAGCAACCTTTTCAAATATACATCTGCCTGCACCGGTAATAATAAGAAGAGAAGCTTATACTATGTTACTAAAAGATAACTCTGTAATTATCAGCATAAATATCTTCACCGGTGAGTTAAAACATTTTTATAGTGATTACAAGAATTATTATTATCTCCCAAAGGAAGATATGGCGATACATAAAAGTGTGGCTGAATTTGTTGATAAGGAGCATAAAAAGAAAGCAACAGCAAAGACCTGCTACACAAAGAAGCAGGGAAGATTTATAACGGGGTTTAAGGAAATTGAACAAATATTATTTTTTAATGAATATCCATTTAAACAGCCCTACATACTAATTAATGAAAATACTTTCTCCGATAAAAGTTTTTGGAGCCAATACTATATCTTAGTGGTGAGCAAAACCAAATAACCTAAACAATTTCACTATAATTTTAGCTAATACAAATTTATTTTTGTTCTAATTTTAAAATTTGGCGATAACCTCGTCAAATTTTATTTTTTAGGTTGTTTTTCAGTCGCAAAAGAGATATAATTGCAAGGATATAGATATTATGGCTCATTGTGGGCTTTATTTGAGTCATATGTTTAACCTGAGAGGGAAGAACCGGAGCAATTTTTTAATATATTTTTTGCTTTTCACTTTTCCTTCTTGCAAATCTCTTATATAATAGGTAAGAGTACAATATATATTTAGGAGGATATATATGCCAAAACTAACAGACATCAACAAGATACTGATTATAGGTTCCGGTCCTATTATTATCGGACAGGCCTGCGAATTTGACTATTCAGGAACTCAGGCTTGTAAGGCACTGCGCAAGTTAGGTTACGAGATAGTTCTGGTTAACTCAAACCCTGCAACTATTATGACTGACCCGGAGACAGCAGACGTTACTTACATTGAGCCTCTGAATGTGGAAAGACTTGAGCAGATTATTGCTAAGGAAAGACCTGATGCTGTACTTCCTAACCTTGGTGGACAGTCAGGACTTAATCTTTGTGCTGAGCTTGCTCAGAATGGTATTCTGGATAAATACAATGTTAAGGTTATCGGCGTTCAGATAGATGCTATCGAGCGTGGTGAGGACCGTATCGAATTTAAGAAGTCAATGAATGCCATCGGTATTGAAATGGCCAGAAGTGAGGTTGCCTACAGTGTTGACGAGGCTCTTGCTATCGCAGACAAGTTAGGTTACCCTGTAGTTCTTCGTCCTGCTTATACCATGGGCGGTGCCGGCGGCGGTCTTGTTTATAATAAAGAAGAATTAAAAACTGTATGTGCAAGAGGTCTTCAGGCCAGCCTTGTTGGACAGGTTCTTGTAGAAGAATCTATTCTCGGCTGGGAGGAGCTTGAGCTTGAGGTTGTTCGTGATGCGGACAACAACATGATTACAGTATGTTTCATTGAGAATATTGACCCATTGGGCGTACACACAGGAGACTCCTTCTGTTCTGCCCCAATGCTTACTATCTCCAAGGAGTGTCAGAAGAGACTTCAGGAGCAGGCATACAAGATTGTAGAATCAGTACAGGTTATCGGTGGAACTAATGTACAGTTCGCCCACGACCCTGTTTCAGATAGAATCGTAGTTATTGAGATTAATCCTAGAACTTCCCGTTCTTCTGCATTAGCTTCAAAGGCTACAGGTTTCCCAATCGCTTTAGTTTCAGCTATGCTCGCTGCCGGACTTACACTTAAGGATATCCCTTGTGGTAAGTATGGTACTTTAGATAAATATGTTCCGGACGGAGATTACGTAGTAATCAAGTTTGCAAGATGGGCATTCGAAAAGTTCAAGGGTGTTGAAGATAAGTTAGGTACTCAGATGCGTGCCGTTGGTGAAGTTATGAGTATCGGTAAGACTTACAAGGAAGCTTTCCAGAAAGCTATCCGAAGCCTTGAAACCGGTCGTGCCGGTCTTGGTTATGCTAAGGATTTCAACGAAAAGACTAAAGAAGAATTACTCAAGATGCTTTTTACTGCATCAAGCGAAAGACATTTCATCATGTATGAGGCATTAAGAAAAGGTGCTACTGTTGATGAGATTTTCAATATCACAAAGGTAAAAGCATATTTCATCGAACAGATGAAGGAACTTGTAGAGGAAGAAGAAGCGCTTGCTACATTTAAGGGTTCTCTTCCATCTGACGAACTTCTCATTTCAGCAAAGAAGAATGGTTTCTCAGATAAGTATTTAAGCAAGATTCTTGATATTTCTGAAGATGATATCAGAAACAAGCGTATTGAGCTTGGTGTAGAGGAAGCATGGGAAGGTGTTCACGTAAGTGGTACTGAGAACAACGCTTACTACTACTCTACTTACAACGCAGAGGATAAAAACCCTGTAAATGAAGATTCTAAGAAGATTATGATTCTTGGTGGCGGTCCTAACCGTATCGGTCAGGGTATCGAGTTCGACTACTGCTGTGTTCACGCAGCACTTGCTCTTAAGAAGCTTGGTTTTGAGACAATTATCGTTAACTGTAATCCTGAGACAGTATCAACTGACTACGATACTTCAGACAAGCTTTACTTTGAGCCACTTACTCTTGAAGATGTATTAAGTATTTACAATAAAGAAAAGCCTCTCGGCGTTATCGCTCAGTTCGGCGGACAGACTCCTCTTAATCTTGCCGCTGACCTTGAGAAGAACGGAGTAAGGATTCTCGGTACTTCTCCTTCAGTTATTGACTTAGCTGAGGACCGTGATTTATTCCGCGAGATGATGGATAAGTTAGAGATTCCTATGCCTGAGTCAGGTATGGCTACTACCGTTGATGAAGCTCTTGCTATCGCTAAGGAGATTGGTTATCCTGTAATGGTTCGTCCTTCATATGTACTTGGCGGACGAGGCATGGAAGTTGTATATGATGATGAAAGCATGAAGAATTATATGCTTGCAGCCGTTGGCGTAACTCCTGACCGTCCAATCCTGATTGACAGATTCTTAAATCACGCTCTCGAATGTGAGGCTGATGCAATCAGTGACGGAACTCACGCTTTCGTACCTGCTGTTATGGAGCATATCGAGCTTGCCGGAGTACACTCAGGTGACTCAGCATGTATCATTCCATCAGTACACATTACTGAAGATAACTTAAAGACTATTAAAGAATATACTAAGAAGATTGCAGAGGAAATGCATGTTAAAGGCTTAATGAACATGCAGTATGCTATCGAGAATGGCAAGGTATATGTACTTGAAGCTAACCCAAGAGCATCCCGTACAGTACCATTGGTTTCAAAGGTATGTAATATCCGCATGGTACCACTTGCTACAGATATTATTACTTCTGAGATTACAGGCCGTCCATCACCTGTTGCTAACTTAAAAGAACAGGACATCCCATACTACGGAGTTAAGGAAGCTGTATTCCCATTCAATATGTTCCCTGAGGTTGATCCACTCCTCGGACCGGAGATGCGCTCTACCGGAGAAGTTCTCGGTCTGTCAACCTCCTACGGAGAAGCATTCTACAAGGCTCAGGAAGCAACTCAGTCAAAGCTTCCACTTAGCGGTACAGTCCTCATCTCTGTAAATGATAAGGACAAGGCAGAGATTGTTGAGATTGCTAAGATCTTTGCTGATGATGGTTTCAAGATTTTAGCTACAGGAAGAACCTACAGCTTAATCAAAGAGGCCGGTATTGAAGCCGAAAAGATTAATAAGCTTTACGAAGGCCGTCCAAACATCCTCGACGCTATCACAAATGGCGAGATTGATTTAATTATCAACACTCCGGCCGGCAAGGACAGTGTAACTGATGACAGCTACTTACGTAAGGCTGCCATCAAGAGCAAGGTTCCTTATATGACAACCGCTGCTGCTGCAAGAGCAACCGCAAAGGGTATCCACTATGTAAAGGCTCATGGCAATGGCGAAATTAAATCATTACAGGCTCTTCATAGCGAAATTAAAGATAAATAATATAATTTTTCAGCCCACATCAAAAGATGTGGGCTGTATTATACAAAACACATTTATTCAATTGCAAAATATACTAATAATAAATCTACTCCTCTCCCACAAGCTTAACTACTGTCATCTCATGGTTTAACGCTTCTAATATCGGTCCAAAGACATCTGCTGTTTTAAGTCTGAGGCTTGATGTATTCACACACGGATGACAACCAATATACTCTCCCTTTAATACATCTTCATCAACCAAGAGTCTTACATTTTTCTCGGTATCGTTCATAAGCCCCATAATACTGACCGAGCCTGGTGTTATATCCAGATACTTCTCCATCTCATCTGCTCCCGCAAAAGACAAGCGGGCACTTCCAATCTGACTGGATAATTCCTTTGTTTTAAACACCTTATCTCCCGGTATCAAAAGCAAATAAAAGTTAGTCTTTTGGCGATTGCACAAAAACAAGTTCTTGCAGGTTAATGCCTCCAATGTCTTGTCGATTTCCTCACAAACCTCCATTGTGAAAGCTGCTTCATGGTCAACACGCCAATACTCCACTCCCAATGCATCTAAAAAATCATAGGTTCTGATTTCTTTATCCAAGCGACCGACCGTATCCTCCGGTCTTCCCTTTACTAATTCCATAACATCTCCTTACTTTAGTATTAAAATTGCCCGCAATCCTTAGGACTGCGGGCAAAATACATTATATTAATAATTATTCTTCTGTCTCCGCTACAGCCTCTTCTACAGCTTCAACTACTTCTGTTGCTTCTTCAGCAACTTCAGCCACTGTCTCTTCTACAGCTTCAACTACTTCTGAAACTTCTTCTGCTACCTCTTCAGCAACTTCAAGAACCTTCATGCTAAGGCTTATCTTCTTAGTCTCTTCGTTGAAATCAACAATCTGAGCTTCGATATCCTGACCTACGCTGAGTACATCTGCAGGCTTGTCAATACGCTTCTTAGAAATCTGTGATACATGAAGAAGTGCATCAACACCCGGCTCTAACTCTACGAACGCACCGAAATCTGTCATTCTTGCAATCTTACCTGTTACAACATTACCTGGTGCATACTTAACTGTAGCATCTGTCCATGGATTAGTCTCAGGGAGCTTAAGAGTAAGAGCAATCTTCTTATCGTTAATCTCCTTGATACGTGCTGTAATCTCGTCACCAGACTTGAATACCTTCTTAGGATTCTCAACTCTTCCCCAGCTCATCTCTGAGATGTGAAGAAGACCGTCAGCACCACCTAAATCGATGAACACACCAAAATCTGTTACATTCTTAACAATACCTGTTACATCCATGCCAACTTCGATTGACTCGAAAAGCTTCTTCTGCTGTTCTTCCTTAGCAGCAACTAAAAGCATCTTTCTGTTACCGATAACTCTTCTCTTCTTAGGATTGAACTCTGTAATAACGAACTCAATCTCCTGATCAGCATACTTGCTGAGATTCTTCTCGAATACATCTGATACGAGGCTTGCAGGAATAAATACTCTTGCATTGTCAACAATAACGCTTAAACCACCATCAAGTACAGCTGATACAGTAGCTTTAAGTACTTCCTGGTTGTTATAAGCTTCTTCAAGGCGCTTATTGCCTCTGTCTGCAGCAAGTCTCTTGTAAGATAAAGCAACCTGGCCTTCACCATCGTTTACCTTAACAACCTTTGCTTCAATTTCGTCTCCAACCTTAACCAATGTAGTAAGGTCTACAGAAGAATCGTTGGTATATTCACTCTTGCTGATTATGCCGTCTGACTTGTAACCTATGTTTAAGATGATCTCATCATCTTTAACGTCAATAACCGTTCCGGTGACTACCTCTCCTGTTCTAATAGTTCTAAGTGATGCTTCCAGCATCTGTTCAAAACTTAATTCTGACATTAGCTTGAACCTCCTCTATAATATTATTCGGGGTAGATGCACCCGCTGTAATCCCTACTACATTACAGTCTACAAACCAAGCATCATCAATATCTTCTACCGTCTGTATATAGTAGGTGTTATTACATTCATACTTACATATCTCAAATAGCTTCTGAGTATTTGAGCTATTCCTTCCACCGATAACAAGCATAACATCTGCCTGCCTTGCAACAGCCCTTGCTTCCGACTGTCTTTCGTGGGTAGCATTACAAATTGTATTCATAACACATCTATCATAACTCTTTTCTGCAATTTTGGCAACTATATTGTTGAATTTTGCATAATTAAATGTTGTCTGTGATACAATACATACTTTTGCTTCTTCCGGAAGGTCAAGTTCCTCTGCCTGTTCTACAGTCTCAATGACATAAGTATCAGTACAGCTCCATCCCATAATGCCTTCAACTTCCGGATGCTTTTTGTTACCAATAATAATTACAGTTCTTCCTTTTTCAGATTCTTCCTTTACAATCTTGTGTATCTTTTTAACAAAAGGGCATGTTGCATCTACAATCTCAACATTATCCTTATCAAGCAAATCATATATATCTTTGCTGACACCATGAGACCTGATTATCACTGTTGAATCTTTAATTTCAGTAAGTTCTTCTTTTGTATGTATAACCTGAACGCCTTTACTCTCCAGATCCTTAACAACCTCTTCATTATGAATTATCGGTCCATAAGTATATATCCTGCTGTCAGCATTATTCACCTTTTCATAGACCTTATCCACTGCTCTTTTAACACCAAAACAAAAGCCGGCGGTCTTCGCTGTAATAATCTCCAATCTATATACCTCTCAAATCATTAAATCTATTATCTTCTCGATAACATCATCTATCGTAAGATTCGACGAATCAATAAGAACAGCATCATCTGCCTGCACAAGCGGTGACACCTCACGTTCCATGTCCTGCTTGTCTCTCTTGATTATTTCTTCTTCGATTTTCTCTATATTACATGATTCTCCCTTTGCAGTCAATTCCAAATACCGCCTTTTTGCACGCTCCTTAGAACTTGCGGTCAAATACACTTTAATATCTGCCTTCGGAAGCACAACAGTACAAATATCCCTGCCATCCATAACCACATCTTCCTTCTCGGCAATCTTCTGCTGCAACCTTACAAGCTTCTCTCTTACTGCAGGAAATTTTGCACATGTTGAAGCCATCTTCCCTACTTCTTCATCTCGAAGTCGCGGTGTCACATTACAACTGTTCAAAATCACCTGCTGCGCACCACCATCATAAGCAATAGATATATCAATATCATCACAGGCTTTAATAATTTCATCGTTGTCATTAATATCGATATTATTATCAATAAGATAAATAGCTATCGCTCTGTACATAGCTCCTGTATCAACATATATAAATCCCAGCTTCTCCGCAACCTTCTTCGCAATGGTGCTCTTGCCGGCTCCTGCCGGACCATCTATCGCAATATTATAACTCATCTTTTATACCCTTTCCTGCTGCATATCCTGTAGACCAGGCAATCTGCAAATTGTACCCTCCGGTAACTGCATCTATATCTAAAACTTCTCCTGCAAAATGAAGCCCCTTTACCTTCTTGGCCTCCATAGTGGCAGGATTAATCTCCTTAACATCTACACCGCCATGAGTGATTATAGCCTCTCTAAACTCTCTAAGTCCGGTAATCTCCAAGTCGAACTGCTTTAAGACTTTAACAAGATTCAGTCTTTCTTCCTTTGATATCTCATTAACCTTCTTGTCCGGAGAAATACCGCTCTTCATTATTACAACAGGAATTATCTTCTGTGGCAAAAGCTTGTCCAAGGAATTCTTAAACTGCTTGTTCTTCGCCTCATCAAAATCCTGCAAAACTCTCTTATCTAACTGCTCTACAGTAAGTGCCGGCTTCAAATCAATGGATAACCTTACACTTCTGTTCTCAAGATACTTCCCAATGTAACTGCTGGCGCTTAAAACACAAGGACCACTCACCCCAAAATGGGTAAAAAGCATCTCACCAAACTCAGTATATACCTTCTTATTCTTATCAAAAATGCTTACCTGAACATTTCTAAGGGATAAGCCTTGTAACTGTCCAATCCAAGGCTCTGAAGTAACCAGAGGAACGAGTGCCGGTGTGCATGGCTTCACTTTAAGTCCTGCCTTCGCCGCCATACTGTAACCATCCCCGGTAGATCCGGTAGAAGGATAAGATAACCCTCCTGTAGCCACAATAACAGCGTTAGCCTCCATAATACTGCCATCTGTAAGTTCCACTCCCCTGCAGCAGGATATCTCAGACTCAGCATCCTTTTCAATAATAATAGTACTTACCTTAGTATTAAGCATTATAGTAACGCCAAGTAAACGCATAGCCTTCTCAAGAGTTCTGATAACATCTGAAGACTTGTCCGACTCAGGAAACACTCTGTTTCCTCTTTCCACCTTAAGCTGCAAGCCTTCACCTTCAAGCAGTTCCATCATATCCTGATTCGTAAAACCATAAAAAGAGCTGTACATAAATCGTGGATTAGTCACAACATGAGCAAAGAAATCCTCTGCATCTCCGGCATTGGTTACGTTACATCGTCCCTTGCCGGTAATATATATCTTCTTACCCAGCTTCTCATTCTGCTCTAAAAGAATAACCTTATTGCCATCCTTAGCCGCTGATATGGCTGCTATCATACCTGAGGGTCCGCCGCCGCCTACAATTACCTTCTTCATAATAATTCCTTTAATATTTTTTAAGCACTAGCTTATATTATAAATTATAGCACCGAAAACGTCAATGAATACAACTATAAAAGGCATGGCTTCAATTAACTTAGAAACCATGCCTCAATATATTATTTAACTATAATTCTAAATTCTCAGTAATACTTAAACCGGATAAGCCTTACTGTCTGTATCAGCAGCTGTAGGGTCTACCTTGGTATTCTGAGCTTCTCTGTACTTAAAGAAGTCTGTTGCAACCTGTGGGAAAAGTGCATATGAAAGCACGTCCTCATCCTGAACCTTGTACTGGCTCATCTCTGACTCAATCTTTGCAAGCTCATTTTCAATGAGGTCTGCAGGACGGCATGTAATAGGCTCCTTGTCACCGATACACTTCTTCTGTACTTCAGCATCAAATGGCTTTACAGTCTGTCCGTATTCACCTGAAAGTACAGCCTTTGTCTCCTTTGTAACCATCTTGTAACGCTCACCCATAAGAACGTTGAATACAGCCTGTGTACCAACGATCTGTGATGATGGTGTAACAAGTGGTGGCTCACCAAGGTCCTTACGTACTCTTGGAACTTCCTCAAGAACATCATAGAACTTATCCTCAGCACCCTGCTCTGCAAGCTGTGATGTAAGGTTTGAAAGCATACCGCCCGGTACCTGGTAAAGAAGAGTCTTAATATTAACACCAAGGTTCTTTGGATTAATAAGACCATTCTCAAGGCACTCGTCTCTGTATGGACGGAAGTAATCTGCTATCTCAGCAAGAAGGTTCTGGTCATAACCTGTATCATATGGTGTACCCTTGAAAGTCTCAACCATAACTTCTGTAGCAGGCTGTGATGTACCTAATGCAAATGGTGAAATAGCACAGTCGATTACGTCAACACCAGCCTCAACAGCCTTGAGGTATGTCATTGAACCAACACCTGATGTGTAGTGAGTATGAAGCTGGATAGGAAGTGTTGTAGCCTCCTTAAGAGCTGAAACAAGCTCTGTAGCCTTGTATGGTAAAAGAAGACCGGCCATATCCTTGATACAGATTGAATGAGCACCCATGTCCTCAATCTTCTTTGCCATGTCCATCCAGTAATCAAGTGTATACGCATCACCAAGTGTATATGATAATGCAACCTGAGCGTGTCCGTTCTCCTTAATAGCAGCATTTACTGCTGTCTGGAGGTTACGGATATCATTAAGACAGTCAAAAATACGAATGATATCGATACCATTTGCAATTGACTTCTGTACGAAATACTCTACTACATCATCTGCATAATGACGGTATCCAAGAATATTCTGGCCTCTGAAAAGCATCTGAAGCTTTGTATTCTTAAATCCATCTCTTAACTTTCTAAGTCTTTCCCATGGATCTTCTTTAAGGAAACGAAGTGAAGCATCAAATGTTGCACCACCCCAGCACTCTACTGCATGATAACCAACCTTATCCATCTTATCAACGATTGGTAACATCATCTCAGTAGGCATTCTTGTCGCAATCAAGCTCTGATGTGAATCACGGAGTACTGTTTCCATGATACCAACAGGCTTCTTTACTATATCTGCCATGATAATTCCTCCTAAATTTCTAATATATTTTCTCAATCTATCAACCCGCAATTACGCACGGGCTGTCGCCCTATACATCCAGTCTTAAAATTGCCTATACGGAAGCAAGCTTCCGTCAGTCAATTTATGTGCTGTCCTCTACGTTCTCGCCGTGCCTAGCTCGCGAACACAGTTCGCTCCCACGCGGGCTGTCGCTACACTCCACGGTCTCGCCGTGCATAGCTCGCGAACATAGTTCGCTCGCACGCGGGCTGTCGCCCTATACATCTCCGTTTAAATATGCCTGTCGGAAAGCAAGCTTTCCACAGTCAATTTAACCGTAGATGTGCACGGCTCGTAGCTTTCGCGATCATTTTACACCGAATATTGCCATGAATGTTCCGGCGGCTACTGCTGTACCGATAACTCCGGCTACGTTAGGTCCCATAGCATGCATCAACAGGAAGTTTGTAGGGTCTGCCTCAGCACCAACCTTCTGTGATACTCTGGCTGCCATAGGAACCGCAGAAACACCAGCTGAACCGATAAGCGGGTTAACCTTACCCTTAGTAGCCCAGCACATAACCTTACCAAATACAACGCCGGCTGCAGTACCAAACATGAATGCCACAAGTCCAAGTACTACAATCTTTATAGTATCCCAGTTAAGGAATGCTTCTGCACTTGTAGTCGCACCAACTGATGTACCAAGAAGGATAACTACGATGTACATAAGTGCATTTGATGCAGTCTCTGTAAGCTGACGTACAACACCACTCTCCTTAAAGAGGTTACCAAGCATAAGCATACCAACAAGTGGAGCTGTTGTAGGAAGTATCATACATACAACTATAGTAACGATTATAGGGAAAAGAATCTTCTCAAGCTTAGATACAGGTCTTAACTGTTCCATCTTAATCTTACGTTCTTTCTCTGTAGTTAAAAGCTTCATAATAGGTGGCTGAATAATAGGAACCAGTGACATATATGAATATGCCGCCACCGCGATAGGTCCCATAATAGCAGTCTGTCCAAGCTTACCTGCAAGGAAGATAGATGTAGGACCATCAGCACCACCGATAATAGCGATTGCTGCCGCCGCCTTGTCTGAGAAACCTAAAAGCATCGCTCCGATATATGCTGCAAAAATACCGAACTGAGCAGCCGCACCTAAGAGGAAACTCTTCGGATTTGCAATAAGCGGACCAAAGTCGGTCATCGCACCAACGCCAAGGAAAATAAGTGAAGGAAGGATTGCCCACTCATCCAATAAGAAGAAGTAATGAAGCAGTCCACCCTCTTCCATAATCGGTGGATAAATATTAACAAGTAACATACCAAATGCTATCGGAACAAGAAGAAGTGGTTCGTATTCCTTTTTGATAGCAAGAAACAGGAAAAAGCATGCCACACCAATCATAACATAATTGCCCCCACTAAGCTGGGCAAAGGCTGTCTGCTCGGCAAGATTTCCCAATGTATCAATAATACTGCTCATTTTCTAACCTCCATTTCTAATTGTTAATTTTCTCTCTTTGTTAATTACAATAGAAATGAAAACTAGTTCATAGTAGCAAGAACACCGCCGGCTTCAACAGCGTCACCTACTGCGCAGTCAATACTTGCAATTGTACCATCCTGAGGAGCAACAACAGGAATCTCCATCTTCATTGCCTCAACGATAACAACAGGATCACCAGCCTTAACAGCCTGTCCTACACTTGCCTCAACCTTAAATACCTTACCAGCTGCTCCGGCTGTAATCTTAACACCACCTGCACTGCCTGCCGCAGCCTTAGGAGCTGCTTTTGGGGCTGCCTTTGGAGCAGCCTTTGGAGCAGATGCTACAGGAGCTGCTGCACTACCATTTGTCTCTTCAACAGTTACATCATATGCTACACCATTTACTGTAATTGTATAACTCTTCATAAATTATATCCTCCGATTTTCTATGCTCTCTTCCAAGCATTGTTCTTAGCTCGTTTAATACTTCTTACTCTGAATCCGTCTACAGAAGTTCCTTCCATCGCAGCGATAGCAGCTGAAATAACAGCTATAAGCTCATAATCATCTATCTCTTCTTCAACTTCTGTACTCTCTATTGCAGCTGTATTAATCTCTTTAGCTGCTTCTATCTTCGCCTTCTTCTTATCCTCTGATCTCTTCTGGAACTTAGAAATCAGCTTAAAGCTGGAGATAATAAAACTAATAAAAATAAGTACAACAAATACAGTACCCATTCCAAGAAGTGTATTAATAAGTGCTTTCATAAGAATCTCATTTACTGTAAGCACAGGGTCAGCAGTAATACTGCTAAGCTCCATGTTCTTATCAAATACTACCTGCATCTTCACCTGATGAACTGAATAATCTGCATCAATTGTTACAGAAAGGCTCTCCTCATCACGTTCAAGTACTCTGCCGACAATTCCATTATATGTACCAAACTCTTCAAGTGAACCTGTATATGAAGCAACTGCAGTCTTCATGATACTTAAATTCTTAGCCTCTTCAATCTTACTCATATCTGAAAGAGTCACGAATTCTTCATCATTCATCTCTTCGTATGCAGCTTCTTCTGTAAAGCTCTGCAAATATGTAAGATAATCCTCAGCCATAGCGTATACTTCGGCATCAGTCATATCATCACCGACTCCGGTAGTATTATCTGTTGTGCCGCAGGCTGTAAACACCATCATACAAAGCATCGCACATACAATTAATAATATCTTTTTAATTTTCATATGGCCACCTCGTATTAAACCGTGCCATGCTTCTTCATAGGACGGTTTTCGATTTTTGTAAACAGCATCTCAAATGCGCCGATAACGTACTTTCTTGTATCCTTTGCATCTATAATATTGTCAACATAGCCTCTCTTAGCTGCTGAAATAACATTTGACTGAAGTGCTGCATACTCTGCTGCCTTCTCGCTAACTACTTCTGCACCATTACCTGCTGCAATCTCATCAGCATAAATAATCTTAGCTGCACTTGTAGCATCCATCATACCGATAGAAGCATCTGTCCATGCAAATGTCATATCTGCACCGATAGCCTTGCTGTTCATAGCCACATAAGATGTACCATAAGCCTCGCCAACAATTACGTTAACCTTAGGTACTGATGCATTAGCAAATGCATATATAAGCTTAGCTGCAGCCTTAGCAATCTTAACTTCCTCACGCTTTGTAGCCTTGTAGCCCTTAACGCTTGTAAGTGAAAGCACAGGAATATTAAAAGCATCACAGAAGTTAACAAACTCTGCAGCCTTGTAGCAACCGTCAGCAGTAAGAACACTGTCAAACTTCTCTGCTACATTACCCTCTTCGTCAACAAGCTCGCTGCGGTTAGCAACAGCACCAACTGTTGTTCCGTTAAGACGGATAAAACCTGTAACCATCTCCTTAGCAAAGCCGGCCTTTGTCTCAAAGAAGAAATTATCATCAGAAATCATAGAAAGTGCAATAGATGTATCTCCTGCACAGTTCTCGATACCTTCACAAACACGGTTAAGATCATCAGCTGTCTCATCATCTGCTGCACAATCTTCATTATTTGCAGGAAGAATAGAAATAAGTGTTCTAACCTTCTCGATAAGCTCTGCCTCATCACCTGCTACGTCTACAGTACCTGCTGCATCCTTAAAATCAACAGATGCTGTATCGCACTTAGATGCGATATTGCCATCAATAGCATTCGGTGAGTTAACAAACATCTTAGCCTTTGTCTCCATAAATGTGAAATCAGTAATAGCAGGAATTACAGCCATACCGCCTCCACATGTGCCCATAACCACTGTAATCTGTGGAATCACACCTGAAGCATTAACCTGGTCTAAGTATAAACCACCTAATGCATTAAGCGCATCTGTAGCCTCCTGAAGTCTTAAGCCGGCACAGTCAATAATACCGATAACCGGTGCTCCCATCTTCATAGCCATAGAATAAACCTGTGAAATCTTCTTAGCATGCATCTCTCCTACAGAGCCGCCCAATACTGAAGCGTCCTGGCTGTATACATACACTAGATTACCTTCGATTGTACCATATCCGGTAACAACACCATCAGCAGGAGTCTCTTTAGCCAGCATGTTAAAGTCTGTGCTTCTTGCAGATACATAGCTGCCAATTTCTACGAAGCTCTGAGCATCAAGTAAGCTTTCAATTCTGCTACCTGCCTTTTTTGTTAAGTTACTCATGTTGCAGTCCTCCATTTATTTTTATAAAGTAAAATCAAGTTTTCACCACATATCATTGTAATGGTTATACTTACTTTTTTCAAGTTAAATTTCCATAAAAATTGATTTGATGAAATAATATTTTAGTAATTTTGACAACAACATTATTATTTTAAAATAATACCTTCACTAAAAAAATCCTCCCGCGAAAACGCAGAAGGATTTTATACATATATACATTTATTTAAGCTGGCTTTCCGTATAATATCCGGACTCTATAAGTTCCTCAACATAATTAGATTTATCAACACATGTTGTTTCGTACACATATGCAGGAACGGTTTTCACACCGTTATTGTATGATACTGTGTCATTTACAGGCATTTCAGAAATATTTAAAATAGCATCTATCATTTCAAGGGTCTTAACAATCATAAGTCCGGTATCAGCAAACACAGTCATTGTCTGCCTGCCTGTGGTAATACTTCTTACAGAATCCAATGTACATCCGTATCCGGTGATAACAGGAAAGTTTCCAACATAATTATACTCTATAGCAGTTGCCACCTCCAAGGCTGTGGCATCGTCAACACAATAAACAGCATCAAGTATCACTTCTTCATCATAGTAAGTATCAATCAATTCCGTCATTCTTTTCTGTGAAGTAACCGCAGGCTCACCTGTTACTTCGTCTGCCGGTTTTGCAACTACCGCCTCATAACTTGCTGCTCCCGACAAAATAGTAAGCACACCCGAATCAATATATGGCTGCAGCACCTCAATAGCATCATAAAAATAACTTTGCGCCACTTCGTCACCGGCATTACCGGCAAACAGCTCTAATGTATAGGTTCTGTTCTCAGGACATACATCAAGCTCAAGGGCATCAACAATATACTGACCTTGTTTATAGCCTATATCAGAGGTGTCAATGGTTACAAAGCATGATACTGCATCACTGTTTAATATAAGATCTTTATATGAAATTATGTCAATTCCTTTTTCTTTTGCAGGTAAAAGAATATCAACGAGGCTGCCTGCATCAACAGGAGCCACTACTATAATTCTGCAGTCTGATTCAATCATATGCTGTATCTGCTCAGCCTGAACACTGGCATCCCCACCTGCGAACTGCAAATCCACATCATATCCGGCTTCAGATAAGGCATTTTTCATAGTGTTACCTTCCTGATTCCATGTTAACTCTTCTACTGAAGGCATGGATATGCCAATTTTAAGCTTATATACTTCTTTATTATCATCACATCCGACACAAAGTGCAACTATAAGTATCACACTTAAAAAAGCAACTATTCTGCGTTTCATCACATACCTCCGTAACCAGTCGTGTAAATATAATATCATATCTTATGCGGAACAAACAAGGTAAAAACCGGTATAAGACAAGAAAAAGACCGAAAGCAGAATGCTCTCGGCCTGTCATGCAGTTGACGGGACTTGAACCCGTACGAGCGCTATGCTCACTAGATCCTTAGTCTAGCGCGTATGCCAATTCCGCCACAACTGCGTATGTATTTGTCCGTCTCGCTGAAGACTTAGTTATAATATCATCTATTTATTATTTTGTCAACACTTCTTTTAAATTTTTTTAATTTTTTATTCTGTTTGATTATTATGTTCAAATCCTGCAATATTTTACTTAACAAATAAGTTTTAATTATGATTATTCGTTGTCACATTTATCTCTTTACATCATTTGCCATAACCAAAAACAAGTTGACATTTATATTATTCCTTGATATACTAATTTAGCATTTGATTTAGCAGTTGTGGCGGAATTGGCATACGCGCATGATTCAGGTTCATGTCCACGTACGTGGGTTCGGGTTCAAGTCCCGTCAACTGCACTTACTAAGGATGGAAGGTTATACCTCCATCCTTTTCTATTACATATAAAAAAGGAACCCGGATATTCAGGTTCCTTAGATGGTCTAATCTATCTTCTCGGCACTTACTACTACCTGACAGTTAGCATAGTCCGGCAGTGTTATAATCGCACTACTCTCTTCTGAGTCTCTTCCAAGCCTGCCATTCACCAAGTTAGCCAGAGCTCTGATTGCCTTCTTATCACTATCAGCCTCTACCGTAACGCCTTCTATGTATAAAAGTATGTCCCTCTTTTCTTCACGGGGCAACTTACCTTTTTTCGCCTTTATGTCCTCTATTGCAAACTTATAATACATTTTCTCCTCCAAAACCACACTCATACGAAATCAGTCTATATTATATTTTATTAAAAAGCAAGTAATTTTTACACAGGCTGCAGTTTATATCAAAATATATCACTTATTAATCTTTCAGGAGAACTTTACTGTGGATACAAATATTAAATCAATCAAATCTGAATTAAAAAAATACAGAAGACTTCAAATCCTCTTCAATTTTCACACATCGGCAAAACACAATGCAGAAAACCGGTACTTTCTAAAAATCATTCATGCCATAGACATTTTACGTCTGCTGCCAAGGCATGGTGAAATTTATTACAAAATACTATACTACAATTATCTATCCCCTGAAATATACTTTGATACTTACGAAATCATTAGTGCCTTACATCATGATGGTATATTTCTTTCCTCCAGAACATATTTCAGATACAAAAACAAGGCACTGAACCTGATTGCAGAAATTATAACTGCCACGAACAGCAGGACTACAATTTAAAAAGTCCTTATGTTAAGCTACTAACAAAAGGACTTTAAAAATCATAATATTCTATATTAGCTAAGCTTAGCCTTTGCAACGTCTACAAGCTTTGCAAAACCTTCTGCATCATTAACAGCCATATCAGCAAGGATCTTTCTGTTCATCTCAACTCCTGCGAGCTTAAGACCATACATAAATCTGCTGTATGATAATCCGTTGATTCTTGCAGCAGCGTTGATACGAGCAATCCAGAGCTGTCTGAACTGTCTCTTCTTCTGCTTTCTGCCTGCGTATGAACTAGCTAAAGCTCTCATAACTGACTGCTTTGCAATTCTATACTGCTTTGATCTGGCACCTCTATATCCCTTAGCGAGCTTTAATACTCTGTTATGCTTTTTTCTAGCATTCATTCCGCCTTTTACTCTTGCCATTTTAAGTTTCCTCCTTCTATATCAATCCAGCAATTAGATGTATGGTAAAATCTTCTTCATTACTTTTGCGTTTGTTGAATCTGTAACAGTTGATTTTCTTAAGTTTCTCTTTCTCTTAGTTGACTTCTTTGTAAGGATGTGGCTCTTGTAAGCCTTCATTCTCTTTAACTTTCCTGTACCAGTCTTCTTAAAACGCTTTGCTGCTGCTCTGCTTGTCTTTACCTTTGGCATGATAATGTCCTCCTTAATCTACCGTTGTTTATTTTTTCTCGGTTAAAAACATAACCAAACTTCTGCCTTCCACTTTAGATGGCTTATCTACTATAGCAATGTCTGCTAACTTTTCAGCAAAATCATCAAGAATATGCTTAGAAGCTGCCATATGGCTCATCTCACGTCCTCTGAAACGAAGTGTAACCTTAACCTTGTCACCCTTCTGAAGGAACTTGCGGGCTGCATTGACCTTAGTATTCAAATCATTCTCCTCAATGTTCGGAGAAAGACGAACTTCCTTAATCTCAATGACCTTCTGCTTCTTCTTAGCTTCTTTCTCTTTTCTTGCCAGCTCATAACGGTACTTACCGTAATCGATAATCTTACATACCGGAGGCGTAGCATTCGGAGCAATCTTTACCAGGTCTAAATCAGCTTCTCTGGCAATCTTCATCGCATCCTTTGCAGACATAATACCTAACTGGTCACCTTCGGCACTAATAACACGTACCTCTTTGTCTCTGATCTGTTCGTTAATCATTAACTCGCTAATAATCGTGCACCTCCATAATGTAATATGCTCAAGGCATAAAAAAAGTGGATAGACAGACTATCCACAAACTAAGCTCGATAAATACAATTATTCAAACCTAAAAACCATAGTCACGCGATTGTGCTAAGGTGAGAGTGGATACTCTTCTTCTACAATGTTGCTCCTGCAACTCATATATAATACCACAGACTAATCCCTATGTCAACATATTTTATTCACATGCTGATAAACTATTACTCTGTACTTTAATATTATATCTAAATATTCTTAAATTGCAATATTATTTTACACATAAAATAATAATTCCACATTTTTCTCTGTACTTTAGTATCGGCTTACAAATATAATTTCTTATATTAAAAACTGCTATGTAAATGGCGGTATTGCACCGCCATAACAACTACTTAGGCTCAAAGCTTGCGCAGTTAGTACCTTCGGCATCAGAAGCACCATTACCGGTAATAGTAATATGTTTTGCCTTGCACTTCTGCTCTTCATTAAATCTGCAGTGTACCGCCTTACAATCTACTGAAAGGGCAAGATTCTTAGTCTCATGTGTATTCACGCTTGTACTTGCAGGACGCTCGTCAAAGCTTGCACAGCATGTAGACTCACTGGTTCCGGCATCCGGTCCGTCCACTAAAATTGTACGCTTACAGCAATACTTATCATCATTGTGAAGACAATTTGTTACGTCACATCTTAAAGCAGGCATAATTAACCCTCCTTATTATTATTATTATCTTTAAAGGTGTCACCTGCATTTTTCTGCGAAAACAGTCTATGACACCTTTATAATAATTGTGTGTAGGAAGAGAAAAATTATGCATATTTCAAATCAAATTCTTCGAAATAATTTCTTGAATAATATCCTTTCATCTAACACAAAATATACGGCACGAGAAAACTCGTGCCGCACAAAATTTAATTAATTATTAGCTTCAGGATTAATCTTTCTAATCTCTCTTGTACGAATCTCCTTGCAGATATCGCTTACAAATACATCAAGAGTCTTCTGGCCTTCATCGCCCTCGAAACGGCTTCTTACTGATACCAAGCCTTCCTCTTCTTCCTTCTGGCCTACAACAAGCATGTAAGGAATTCTGTCGAGTCTTGCCTGACGAATCTTCCAGCCAATCTTCTCAGCACGGTTATCAACTGTAGAAAGGACACCATTTGCCTTTAACTCCTTGTTCACCTTCTCAGCGTAATCAATATACTTCTCTGAAATAGGAAGCACTCTTACCTGCTCAGGACATAACCATGTAGGGAAGTTGCCTGAATACTTCTCAATGAGCCATGCAAGAGTTCTCTCATAGCAGCCCATGCTTGTTCTGTGGATGATGTAAGGTCTTACCTTGTCACCATTCTGGTCGATATAATACATATCAAACTGCTCAGCAAGAAGAGCATCCCACTGAATAGTAATCATAGTATCTTCCTTGCCGTACACATTCTTAGCCTGAATATCCACCTTAGGACCGTAGAAAGCAGCCTCACCAACGCCCTCGTAAAACTTGATATCCAACTCATTGAGCACCTTGCGGATGCTGTCCTCTGTCTCATTCCATGTCTTAGCGTCGCCGATATACTTGCCCGGATTCTCAGGATCCCAGCGTGAAAGACGATAAGTTACATCCTCCTCAACTCCGAGAACTGTTAAGCAGTGCTTAGCAAGGGCAAGACAGTTCTTGAACTCCTCTACCATCTGGTCAGGACGAACGATAAGATGTCCCTCGGAAATAGTAAACTGGCGAACTCTTGTAAGACCGTGCATCTCACCGGAATCCTCATTTCTAAAGAGTGTAGATGTCTCACCGTAACGAAGCGGAAGGTCACGGTATGAGTGCTGTGTTGCCTTATATACATAGTACTGGAACGGACATGTCATAGGACGAAGAGCAAAACACTCCTTGCCATCCTCTTCCTCGCCCATTACAAACATACCTTCCTTGTAGTGGTCCCAGTGTCCTGAAATCTTATATAAATCACTCTTTGCCATAAGAGGAGTCTTTGTACGGATATAGCCCCACTCATTGTCCTCAAGGTCCTCAATCCAGCGCTGCATTGTCTGGATAATCTTAGCACCCTTAGGCATAAGAAGCGGAAGTCCCTGACCGATAACATCAACAGTTGTAAATAACTCCATGTCACGGCCTAACTTGTTGTGGTCACGTCTCTTGATATCTTCAAGATGCTCTAAATACTCATCTAAGTCGGCCTTCTTTGTATAAGCAGTACCATAAATTCTTGTAAGCATCTTATTCTTCTCACTGCCTCTCCAGTAAGCTCCTGAAGAAGAAATAAGCTTAAATGCCTTAACTGTCTTTGTGCTCATAAGATGAGGTCCGGCACAAAGGTCTGTAAATCCGCCCTGGCTGTAGAAAGAAATCTCTGCATCCTCAGGCAAATCATTAATAAGCTCAACCTTGTAAGGCTCGCCTTTCTCTTCCATGAACTTAACAGCCTCTGCTCTAGGAAGTGAAAATCTCTCGATAGCAGCACCCTCTTTAATAATCTTCTTCATCTCTGCTTCAATCTTATCAAGCTCTTCTCTTGAAAGTGAAGGCATATCAAAGTCATAATAGAAGCCTGTATCAATAGATGGTCCTATAGCACACTTTGCATCAGGGTAAAGTCTCTTAACAGCCTCTGCAAGAATGTGTGATGCAGTGTGGCGGTATGCAGCCTTACCTGCCTCATCGTTAAATGTAAGAATACTGAGCTCGCAGTCACTTTCAACAACTGTACGTAAATCAACTACCTCGCCGTTAATCTCACCGGCACATGCGGCTCTTCCTAAGCCTTCGCTAATGTCACAGGCAATCTCGTAAACTGACATAGACTTGTCATACTCTTTTACTGAGCCATCTTTTAATGTAATCTTCATTGTTGGTCCCTCCTGTATAATAATTAAATTCAGTTATATTACATATTCTCTAAGCAAACGCTTATATACAAAAATCCCTGCCTATACCGCAATAGTATAAGCAGGGACGAATATCAATATCCGCGGTTCCACCCTGATTGAATAAAACCTCTTAATTAAAGCTGTAACGGAGCTATCCGGGCTGTATTAAAGCCACTCAGAGCCGGTCTTCAGATAAGTCGGAATGAAAGGCTCGCACCATGCCCTCTCTCGCTGAATTCTTCACATCATCCTACTCTTCTCTTCAACGTGTTGTCATATAACTATTTTTAAGTATATCCACATGGAAGAGTTTTGTCAAGGAGAGAATTTGCTACTCTGTTACAATTTAGTATCTTATGAGTTAGTATCTTATGAGTTAGTATCTCATGAGTATAATTATGATATTTATTGAAATATCAATTATCCTAATAAAATAATTTATGATACTTTCACAAGCTTAAACCAGTTAAGATTATATCTTCCACCGTCAGCATATACCTTGAAGCTATGAATTCCCTCTGTAAGCTCAACTTCTGTGCCTTCAAACTCACTGAATGTTCCCCAGCCTCCGGTTGTTTCTATGCCTACAGTTGCTACTGTGCTGTCATTTTCCATAAGGCTTAATAAGCTTACACCTGCATCTTTTCTTGCCGCACGCACGTCAAATCTGTATGTGCCCGATACCGGTACTTCTACTGTGTAAGTCATCCAGTCGCCTGCGCCTACGCTACTAAGTACGTCTGTACCCTGGTCATATGTACCTCGGAGTGAAACACCTGACTGGTTACCATAGCTCTCTGCTTCAAACTTCACATCATAACTTACTTCCGGCTCTCCTACTGCTATGTTTACAAGCTTAAACCAGTTAAGGTTGTATCTTCCGCCGTTTGCATATACTTTGAAGATATGTTTTCCTGCTTCAAGATAGGTTTCTGTGCCTTCAAATTCACTGAATGTTCCCCATCCTCCGATTGTTCCTACATCTATGGTTGCCACTACACTGTCGTTCTCCATAAGGCTTAATAAGCTTGTGCCGCCGTCTGTTCTTGCTGCTCGTGCATCAAATCTGTATGTGCCGGATACCGGTACTTCCACTGTGTAAGCCATCCAGTCGCCGGTTTCTACGCTGCTAAGCACATCTGTACCCTGGTCATATGTGCCTCGGAGTGAAACACCTGACTGGCTGTCATAGCTCTCTGCCTCAAACTTCACATCATAACTAACTTCCGGCTCTCCTACCGCTGTATTCACAAGCTCATACCAGTTAAGGTTGTATCTTCCACCGTTTGCATATACCTTGAATGTATGCTGTCCTGCTTCAAGATAGGTTTCCGTACCTTCAAACTCACTGAATGTTCCCCATCCGCCGGTTGCTGCTATATCTACTGTTGCCACTACGCTGTCATTTTCCATGAGGCTTAATAAGCTTGTGCCGCCGTCTGCTCTTGCTGCACGCGCATCAAATCTGTATGTGCCTGATACCGGTATATCCACTGTGTAAGTCATCCAGTCGCCGGCTTCTACACTCTTTAATACGTCTGTGCCCTGATCATAAACTCCTCTAAGCGCAACACCTAACTGGCTGTCATAATTCTCTGCCTCAATGTGTACTGTGTAGTTATCAACAGCCTCGGTTGTTGCTTCTGTTGATACTTCGGTTGATACTTCCGTTGATGCTTCTGTTGATGCTTCAGTCTCGTCTTCAACAGCCTCAACAGGTGTAAACTCAAACCAGTTAATATTATAACCGCCGCCTACTGCTTTAAGAGTAACAGTATGTACACCCTCGGTAAGACTTACTTTTTCACTTATAAATGTTTCAAAAGTTGCCCATGAACCGGTGCTTGTAACAGGAATATTAGTAACAAATTCTCCATCAACATATACGTCAACAGACCTCTTTCCATCATAGGTTGTTGATGCCCTTACGCCGATTGTATAGCTGCCGTTTTCAGGAATATCAACATTGTATGTAGCTGAATCCCCATTGCCGATACCATTGATAAACTGTGAATCATCATAAATCTTTGATGATATCTCAACACCTGACTGGCTTACAAAGTTCTCTGCCTCGATGCGTACAGGCTTAGTTGTGTCTTCTGATGGTGCTGTTGTTTCTTCTTCTGTTGGCTGCTCCTCGGTTGAGTCTTCATTAACATTCTTGCCACCTGCAAACTCAATCCAATTGATTAAATAGCCACCATTAACAATCTCCAGTGTTACACTATGACTTCCCTTTTCAAGAGAAATTTCTTCACTTTCAAAAGTCTTAAAGTTTTCTATTGTATCAGTAGGTGTTATTGTAACAGTTGTTTTGTATTCACCGTCAATATATACTTTTGCAGTTCTTAAGCCTTTATATATTGCCGAACATCTGAGAGCAACTCTATAGTTTCCTGTTTTCGGTAGTTCTACATTATATGTCACAGTATTACCATGAGTAGCATCTGCAAGAAACTGTGATTTGTCATACTCAATAGGTCCTGTAAACATTCCGTCGATACTTACATAATCCTCTGCTTCAATATGTACTGTCGAATATATTTCTGCGTAAGCCTCTGTAGTTTCTTCTATTGTCTCTTCAGTTATTTCTTCATCGGTAATACCTAAAACACTTTTATTAATATTTATCACTGGTCTGATACCGGATTTGTTGCCACTTCCATTATCATAATACTCATTTAATATACCTGTTGTATCAATCTTACCTGTATCAGAATTTACTACCATGTAGTATGTAGATTCTAAATTAATAGAATTATAAGGATAATTATTTGGGAAATTATACGATGCAACTTCCCTCAGCCAGTATGTCTTTTCTGTTGTATTTTCATGGGCATTATAGAATCTGCAGTTCGCAAAATCTGTATAATTTGCTGCGCGGACGCTCGTATCCAGCTGTTTTAACTCTGCTTCTGAGAGTAATGAAACTCTTAAATATGAAAAATTATTAAGACTTTTTGCTTTATATTCAGCTTCCAGATCACTAAAATCTATTTCATCTTTAAAAGTATATCCATACTGCAATCCATCAGCTTCTTCTTTTCTATAGTAGCCCCAATTAAAATAATAACGCCATACAGGATTTATCTTGTTAAACTCTTCCTGACTAAAGGCTGTCATTGCAAAGTTAAATCCATCAGGATTATAACCATCTGTTCTGTATACATTCATCCAATCTTCACTATAACTAGCTTCCCACTCCGGCACGAATACATTACTATCGTTATCCTCATATGTAATATATGTAGCATCAATTACATCTTTAGACAGAAGCGTATAGTTTCCTTCTTCATCCTCATCTGTAACAATCCATTCGATTGGTTCAAACTTAAAATACTGATACTCGCCATTGTCATTCAAAGCTCTTGCATATGATGTTCCATCATCCAAAACAGTAAATTTAATATCAAGTGTGTTTATAAAATATCTATACCCAGTATCCTTTGATATCCACTCTGCATTGACAAGTTCTTCTGTCTCTGCCACCTCGCTCTTTGGATACTGTCCAAACTCTACAACCTTATACTTCTCTTCTATCCATTTTGCGTATACAGTAAAGTCGCCCTTCATTTCAGCAGTTATCTTGTTGTCTGCCACAGGCTCTGTAAGCTCGCTGTCATAGTACCATCCGCCAAATTCATAGCCTTCCTTTACCGGTACCTTTAAGTCACGCTCTGTGCCTGATCTGTAAAGCTCGAAGGCATCACCCTCTACTGTTCCTCCGTTTGGCTCGTAGTCGATTCTGTACTCTTCAAATACACTCTTGTTTACGTTAATAACAGGTCTTATACCGGACTTGTTACCAGTTCCGTCAGGATAGTACTCATTATGTATACCGGCTCTGTTAATTACACCTGTATCAGAATTTACTACCATAATATTGCCTGATTTTATATCTGTTGAATTATATGCAAAATTATATGTTGCAGTTCCCCTCAACCAATAAGTTTTTTCTTCTGTATTTAAATGTGCATTATTAAACCTGCTATTTGCAAAATCTGTGTACTCTGCCATACGCAGACTTGATGATAACGCTTCTGCTTCATCCTCAGATAATAGTTTAATTGCTGTAGTTGTTGTCCAGTATTGCGTAGGAGAATATGCGTCCTTGACACTATCAACATCCACATCCTCAGTAAGTGTATATGCATGACGAATTCCGTCTGCATCATATATCCAGTAATATCCTAAATTCTTATATTCAGTCGGAACAAAATTCAGTTTCGACACTTCATCTCTGCTAAAAGCAGTTCCTGTAAAGCCAAATCCATCTAGACATGTGCCATCCGGCAGACTATTCATCCAGTAATGGCACCAACTGGTTTCCCAGCTAAAATCATTGACTCCTCCACAATATTCATCAGGAGCATGCTCATACGAAATATATGTAGCATCAATTACATCCTTTGCCATAAGCGAATAATTACCATTTTCATCCTCATCAATAACTACCCATTCAATAGGCTCGCACTTAAAGTACTGGTAATTACCCTCGTCATTAACAATTCTTGCATAGGATGTTCCGTCTGCCAGTGTAGCAAAATGAACATCAACTGTGTTCTTACAGTAGAATGCACCGCAGTATTTTGATATCCACTCTGCATTTAAAAGTTCTTCTGTCTCTGCTACTTCACTCTTTGGATATCTTCCAAACTCTACAATCTTATAGTCCTTCTTTTCTATCCATTTTGCATATACAGTGAAGTTGCCCTTCATATCAGGAGTTATCTTATTGTCTGTCACAGGCTCTGTAAGCTCGCTGTCATAGTACCATCCGCCAAATTCATAGCCTTCCTTTACAGGTACCTTTAAGTCACGCTCTGTGCCTAATCTGTAAAGCTCGAAGGCATCACCCTCTACTGTTCCTCCGTTTGGCTCGTAGTCGATTCTGAAAGGACTGGTTGTTAATACCTTGCTATATGTATTATTTGTTTTATCTTTTTCTGAAATTCTTACCGGATAAGCAATATCATTAACCCACGCAATAATAGTATATTCCTCATTCGGTCCGCAAGTCCATGTAGACTTGCCATCATAACGGCCACCGGTTGCTGTTAATGTAATACTTTCTCCCGGTGCAAGTGAACTGGTATATGTATCATCCCATGTATAATAATTATCTAAGGTTCCTACGCTAAACCTTACACCCAATATCTTACCTTCAGGTGTTGCTGCAGTACCTATATTTTTAATTACAGCTTTGAAGGTTACTTCGTCACTTTCGCAAGGATTAACAGGCTCCCAAAATATATCTGTAACAATCAAATCCGGTTTTGGCACATCCCACTTTGCATATACTGTAATGTCGCCGCTCATATCCACCGGTATCTTATTGTCTACTACCGGATTTGTCAGTTGTTCATCATAATACCAGCCAACAAAATCATAACCTGCCTTTGTAGGAGTCCTTAATTCTTTCCCTTCACCTTTTCTGTATGTATCGTATGTAGGGTTTATTTTTCCGCCATTTGGTTCATAATATATGGTATCGTATGCATACTCTATCTCATCGACAGGTATAGTGATTTCGATTACAGGACGGAGATATGCTGCATCAGATGCGTATATACTATAGCCATTACTTCTATCTGCATAAATATCCTCATTCAAATAATCAAAATCCGTTTCATTAATATCATAAGTATCTCTATAAACTAGTTTACCCTCAGTATCACTCCATTCATGCTGATACATCCCACCTACATAACTATATCGATGCATAAACGCACCAAAATAAACTTCTTCTATGTAATAAGCAGGGATTGGATTCCTGTTTTCAGATTGCCAATAGAAGTCATCAGGCACTTCACTCTCATATGCATGTTTAGTAACCTTACCATTTTTAATATAATCTTTCCATCGAATTAATTCCTCAAAACGTGCATTTCTTTCATTAATTATCATAGTCCCTTCACTAGAATCATAGAATTCTTCATCTAATTCCCAAGTGTAATTGACTTTATAATCTAATGCATTAACAGAAAACAGTGTTAAATCCTGTACCTTTTCACCATCTGATGAAGTATAGACTTCCGATGTCTCAACAACACTCCATTCGATTGGCGATTTATACTCTTCGCTTTCCTGATAATACTGTCCAAATAAAACCCTGTCCCCCAATTCAGCTGATACTAAACTGTCTGCCGCAACTGCAACATCTGCCTTCATATTTGACGGCATAATGCCGGCCAGCATTGCAGCAACAATCAACAGGCTTAAAATTCTTTTAAAAACTTTCCTGTTCATAAATCCTCCTTGATTTTTTAATGTTTTTATTTATTTTTTAGAGTAAATGAACTTAAAATATCTTCTCCTTCATTACTCTTATACGCAACCAAAATTAATAGTAAAACAGCCATTTTTCCTTGTCAATTATTTTTTAACGTTTTATCAGACTAAATCGTTTTACCTGTTTCTTACCATGTGAATATCTTCTAAAACATTTTTGCACAACCCAATAAACTCCATATATTTTCACTATACCGAAACATATTTTTATCCCATATTTAATCATTTTTCCGTTATCCACTAAACTACTCATAACTCTTCATATATCAAAACCCCGCCTATACTTTTTTTGTATAAGCAGGGTCAAATATAATACTATCTTTTGTGCTTCAATTCATTATCGCAACTTTTTATTCATCTCCCCCAACTTTTTATTCCTACTCCCCAAACTCCTCTACAAGTATTCCCGCGGCACACATTACAAGCTCCTTACATGGACGCTTCTTGTAATACTCAGCAGTCCTAAGTGAAGGCTCAGCGCTCTCTTCCTTTCTCTCAAGACCAAGTAACTGCTTGCAGATAATACTGCCATTCTCTTCTTCAAACCTTGCGGCAAGCTCACGCATCTTAGCATAGTTATCTTTCTTCTGATTCTGGTTGTCGCTGTCAGTATTACCGGTCTCCATACCGCACACAAGCGCCATGCCGGATACTGCACCGCACACCTCTCTCATTCGCCCAAGTCCTCCTCCAAAGGAGCAGGCAAGCTTTAACGCAGTCTCCTCGTCAATTCCATACTTATCCGCAAAGGCCGCAAAAACAGCCTGACTGCAGTTATATCCCTTTGAAAACAACTCACCGGCTCTTTCTATTCTATCGTTACCTGTCATAATAATTCCTCCGTAAGGTTATACTTCTGTTATTTAAACAACTCATACACATCTCCACCCATTTTATCATTTATTATATCGTGCAATCACATATATTACCACTATTTTATCCAAGCACAAATTTAAAAAGGAACATACCTTTCGATATGTTCCTAATCTTTGTATAACTCTTACTTACCTGTAGGAATATATGGTCTGATAACTCCTGCTACTGCACTTACAGGCATAGTCTGAATAATAACTCTACCAGGACCTGTAACTACTGTATTGAAAAGTCCTTCACCGCCAAATACAATATTCTTTACACCTGATACAGTCTTAACATCCATAGAGCAGGTCTCTTCCATAGCAACAAGATAACCTGTGTCAAGAATCATTGACTGTCCTGCGCCAAGTTCATACTCTACTGCACTTCCGTCGATTTCAATAAATGCTGTACCGCTTCCTGATAACTTCTGCATAATAAATCCTTCACCACCGAAGAATCCTGCACCTAACTTCTTCTGGAATACAACTTCAAGATTTACACCTTTCTCACTTGCAAGAAATGCTGACTTCTGTACAATAAGCGAACGTCCCGGAGCTACCTCAACAGCTCTTATCTCTCCCGGAAAGCTTGAAGCGAAAGCAACCATACCGTTGCCACCCTGAGCAGTATATGTATTTCTAAACATGCTCTCCTTGGTAAGCATACGACCGAGTGCTTTACCAATACCGCCTGCACCTGTCTCCATCTTCATGTTAGGACTCATCCAGCTCATAGCACCGGCTTCACTTACAACTGATTCATTAGCCTCTAACTCACAAATAACAACCGGAAGATTTCCTCCCTTAATTTCATACTTCATAGCAAACCTCCTCAAATATAGTATATGGGCACTTTACCCATATATAGCTTACAATATTGTACCATTAAATGTCAAGTACAACGGTTTATCAATTTATTATTTTTTATTTATAAACACTTTATTTTCTATGAACCTGCTGACTGATAATGTCGCATACCAAATCTCCAAACGCCTACACAGACCGCAAAGAATACTACCGTTCCCAAGGGAAATAAAATGTAATACCATTTATCAGTTCTGCCAAGAAGATACTGTAACGGATAGTACTGTACAAGAGTATAAGGTACTACATAAGTGCATATTTTCATTATTCCCTTTCCGTATACATCGATAGGATATTTGCCATATTCCCTGGCGCCATCGGTGAATACATTCATAAACTCCAAGCCGTCCAGTGTAAAAAAACATAAAGCAGCATATACCATAAATATTCCTATAAACAGAAGTGTTCCGCCTACCAACATCAATACCACCGTAAGAACCTTCGTCCATTCCCATGTAATATCGCTGGCACATATTCCGTATATGAACATTACGATTGCCTGCAGCATTCGGCCTATTCTGCTCAATTCAAATTTGCTGCCTAATAGTTGCAGTACCGTACTACGGGGTCTCACCAGTATTCTGTCGAATTCTCCGCTTCGCACCATGCTTGGAAAAGAATCAAAGCTTCTTGCAATACACTCGGCAAGAGAAAACTCCATAAGCATAATGGCAAAGCACAATAATACCTCACTGTATGTATAGCCCTTCACCTCTGAAAATCTGGCAAACATAAAATATATGCCTAAAAAGGTATTGAAGGATATTAAAAACTGGCCCATTGAAGCAAGAAAGAATGACATTTTATACTGCATGGTGCTTCGTATTACAATTGAAATATAATGAAAATATAATTTTATACTATTTGCCATACTCATCACCCTCCCTGTATTACAATGCGGCTTTCAGCCTTCTTACTAAGCAATTTTCCTGCAATAACTAATACCACAAGCCAAAACACCTGCAGAAGCACTGCATTTATCATTTCAACACCGGCAAGATCTCCGCCATAAATTCGAAGCGGTACATTCTGCATGCCTGCAAAAGGTAACAGCTCCACAATATTTCTTACAGGCTGTGGCAAAAAAGGAAGTGGCACGATTCCTCCTGAAAAGAACTCGACAACCGAGGTTAAAAGCATACGCAGACCCTGAGGTGACATTGTAAAAAAGGTCATTACATATACAAGCATGCAAAAAGCAACCGTCAGCCCTAATCCCAGTATCATTGTAATTATAAACATCAAAAAAGTGATAATATCTTTAGGTAATGTCATCCTTAAAGGTTCAGGAAGCGCAAAAGCAACCACAAGCACCGGTATAAATCTTAATGCAGCCCTTGATAAACGGTTAGCAGTATTTTTAGCAAACCACATATTATAAATTGATATCGGTCTGCATAATTCATAGGCAATATCTCCTTTAATTATCATGTCAAGTATATCGTTATCTATCATCCATGTAGCAAACAAAGCCAGAAATGCCTGCTGAAGCCAGATATACGAAACCATTGCACTAAATTCCATCGGAAATGCTGCCGGATTAGCTTCATAAAATGCCCTGAACACAAAACACTCCATAAAACCCCATACAAACTGGGTCACTACTCCTGCAAGAGCAGCCACGCGATATTGCAGCCCCATATTGAAGCGCAGACGAAAAAAAGATATATATTTTCTCATATGCCCTCCTGTCTACAGAATATTTAATTTCTGATAAAGTGCCGCAATTATTTTTTCCAGACTCATGTCATCTTCAGTCTCTGATACCCCCAGACTCTGACGCATATCATATGTAGTTCCGTCTAAAAGCACCCTGCCTTTTCCTATCAAAATAATTCTCTGGGTTAAGGCTTCAATATCCTGCATATCATGCGTTGTTAATATAACTGTGGTTTTGTGTTCCTGATTCAGGTTAAGTATAAACTCACGGACAGCCAGCTTTGATACTGCATCCAGACCAATCGTTGGTTCATCCAGAAACAAAATTTTAGGTCTGTGAAGTAGTGAGGCTGCAATCTCACATCTCATTCGCTGCCCCAGAGATAATTGTCTTGCAGGGGTCTTCAGCAATTCTTGTAATTTCAGCTTTTCTGTCAATTCGTCCATACTATCCTGATAGTTATAAGATGAGATTTGATAGATATCCTTTAATAATTCAAAGGAATCAATTACGGGAACATCCCACCATAATTGTGAGCGCTGTCCAAACACTACACCAATCTGTCTGACATGATCGATTCGGTTCTTCCATGGAACTCTTCCATCCACGAGACAACTTCCACTATCCGGTGTAAGTATTCCGCTTAGAATTTTAATTGTAGAACTTTTTCCGGCTCCGTTAGGTCCGATATATCCCACCATCTCTCCGTCATTAATACTAAAGCTGACATCAGATAATGCCTGAATTGTCTCGGTCTCCCTTCGGAACAATGCTTTGCAGGCTTCCTTCATGCCTGCATTCCTCTTTGCTACTTTGTACGATTTACATACATTTTCCATCGTAATCATTGTGCTTCCTCCTGGTAGTTATATTTCTATCTTGCCAAGTAGGCCTTTTATCTCTGGTAACAGCCAGAAATTACCCTTAACAAATTACCCCCGCTTATGCGGGGGTAATAATTGTACTGTATCCAATATAATCCTGTCAATACTTTATTAACCGGTTACTCTGTCAATACCGATAACACTTTCTATTTTCCCTAATTTGTCCATCAGTCTTCTAAGTTCTTCCTTACCATGAATCTCTACAGTTAAACTTACCGTAGCAAGCCCCTGCTTGCTTACACGGCTGTTCATGGAATGTACTTCCACATCACTCTCAGTAAGTATTCTTGATAAATCAGCTAAAATACCGGTTCTGTTGTTAGCGTATATATTTAACTTGGCTGCGTAACTCTCATGCATACTGCTTAAATCTTCGTGCCAGTTAACTTCTATCACTCTTCCAAAATCACTCTCAGGAATATCCTTCATATTAACACAGTCTTTTCGATGAATAGACACACCGCGTCCTCTGGTAATAAAGCCTACGATATCATCTCCGGGCACAGGATTACAACACCTTGAAAAGCGAACTGCAACATCATCAATACCCTCTATCAAAACACCGCCTTTAGGCTTGTTGCGTTGTTTTGACTTATTACTTTCAGTAATGGACTCAATAATCTCTTCATCAGTGACTTCTTTTTTATGCTTTTTATCATATTCTTCAATGGCCCTGTTTAGAACCTGTCCTTCTTTAAGGCCGCCATGTCCAACCGCTGATAATATAGAATCCCAATCCTTAAAACTAAACTTATCAAGAATAAGCTCCTTGTATTCAGGCTTAGTAAGCTCACTATACACATATCCCTTAGCTTTGCAGTACTTTTCAAGCATATCGCGGCCTTTTTTAATATTCTCTTCCTTAAGTTCATTCTTGAAGAACTGATTAATCTTGCTTCTCGCCTGACCGGTCTTTACTATCTTTAACCAGTCACGGCTAGGACCCTTAGCATTTGGCGAAGTGATAATCTCGATGCGGTCACCATTCTGAATCTTATAGTCAATAGGAACCATCTTACCATTTACCTTGGCTCCGATCATCCTGTTGCCAACACCACTGTGTATACTGTATGCAAAGTCAACCGGTGTAGCTCCATTGGTAAGATTCTTAACGTCACCTGTAGGAGTAAAGCAATATATACTCTCTGTAAACAAACTAAGGTCGTTTTTCAGCAGATTCATATATTCCTTGTTATCTGACATCTCATTTTGAAGTTCAAGAATCTGCCTCAGCCAGCTTAACTTCTGTTCCTCGGTTCTCGCCTCTGAATTAGCAGCCTTCTCCGAAAGCTCACCTGCACCATTCTTACCTTCTTTATACTTCCAATGGGCTGCTATACCATACTCTGCCTCCTGGTGCATCTCCTCAGTTCTAATCTGGACTTCAAAAGGCTGTCCTTCTCCGATAAGCGTAGTATGTAATGAACGATATCCGTTTACCTTAGGCACCGAAATATAATCCTTAAATCTGCCGGGAATAGGGGTATAATGCTCATGAAGAACACCCAGTGCCGCATAACATTCTTTTATGTCTTTTACAATTATTCTTACAGCAAACAGGTCATATATCTGCTCTATGTCCTTATTGCCATTCACCATCTTACGGTAAATGCTAAAGAAATGCTTTGCCCTTCCATAAACCTTCGCATCTATCTCTGCACCCTTTATTATAGATGAAACTGTATTTACTATAGAATTTACAAAGCTCTGTCTTGTATTCTTAGTCTGTGAAACCTTCTGGGCAATCTCATAATATGAAAGAGGCTCTGAAAACTTTAATGATAAGTCCTCCAGCTCAATCTTAACTTTGGATATACCAAGTCTGCCGGCGATAGGAGCATAAATATCCATGGTCTCCTTTGCCTTGTCTACCTGCTGCTCTATAGGGAGTCCCTTAAGTGTACGCATATCCTGGAGACGGTCAGCAAGCTTAATAACAATAACACGGATATCCTTCGCCATAGCAAGGAACATCTTTCTAAGGCTCTCCGCCTGAAACTCTACCTTATCCATAGAATCTGATATCTGGGTCAGCCTTGATACTCCATCTATCAGAAAAGCAATATCCGCACCAAACTCTTTCGCAACACTTTCAGAATGAATACTCTCTTCTTCATGGAGATTGTGCAGTATACCTGCACATATTGCAGCTTCATCCATACCAAGTTCAGAAAGAATTACAGCCACATTCATTGAATGACTGATCTTTGATTCTCCACACTTACACATATGTCCCATGTGCATATCCTTCGCCATATGGTATGCCTTTGTAATAAGCTCACAGTCCACCTCTGACCTATTATCCTTTAACAGTCTGATAAGTTTTTCTAATAGTAAATCAGTATTTTCATTCACAGTCACTCACCTCCTTAAAAAACGCAAGGCAAATTCCAGTAACCTGCTAAATATAACAGCACCGTAATCTGCCCATAAAGAACATCTGAACATAATTATCAATTAAATAATATATCAACAGGAACCATAATACCTATGGAATCCTTAACTCCGTCTGCGTCTGTTACGCCAAGATATACATGTAATTCTAAATAATCTTCTTCTGTCAATTCATAAATTGTATCTGTATAAAATGTTATCCTGCTCCTAATACTCTCTTTATTCTCCAGCACGCCTTCATACTCATCATCATAGTTAACCATATCTCTGCTATTTGAAATATAGGTCATCTCATCATCAATATATGAATCTACTGATATTACACCATTCTTACCCAAATCATCAGTCTCTGACCAAACCAAAAGATTGGCACCTGATACATTCTTAGCAATGACTGTAACTGTAATATCTTCACCTATTACATATTCTTCTTTATCAAAGCCAACACTAAATTCTATACCATCTACTGTCTGTGTATAGTACTTACCTGCTGAAGTTTCTTCATTGCTCACTGTCTGCCCGTTATGATCTATCGTATCGCTGCACGCTGTAATAAACAAAAGTATTGATAAGAGGATAAACAGACTAATCGCTCTGCTTCTCATAATACTCCTCTATCTATATATGAATCACAATTATTGTGTAAAAATCATACTTTTATAGTATCACTATTGAAGTTGAGCGTCAATCTGAAATTTTAACTATTTTAAAAATCCGTTAATGATTTGTTCCTCGGCCTCTTCCTCTGTAAGACCTAAGGTCATAAGCTTAATAATCTGCTCTCCGGCAATCTTACCGATGGCAGCCTCATGAATAAGTGCCGCATCCGGATTGTTCGCAGAAATCTCCGGCACCGCCCTGATCTTTGCATCACCTACGATAATCGCATCACACTCGGTATGACCGGTGCAGGCTGCATTACCGTTTACCTTTGATACAAAAAGCTGATAAGAATTATCCTTGGCAACAGACCTTGATACAATATTGGCTCCGGAACCGTCACCATTCAAATCTACTTCAAACACACTCTCAGCACTTTGCTCACCATGGGTCATAAGCTTCTCGCCAACTACCAGCTTGGCACCTGCCTTAAGCTCTGCCTTAGTGTATCTGTTAGTAGAATCCACACCTCTTATCTGGGCTGTGTCCATCTCCATGTAACCATTCTCATCAATATATACAATGGTCTGCGGGTTCATAATTCTCTTGCCGTTACCGTCACCACTGCCATAATGCTTCTCAACATACTTTACCTTTGCATTCTTACCCACATGGAATGTATGAATACCATCATGCTTTGAAGAAGCGTCGCCACCATTGTGAATACCACATCCGGCAATTATCGTAACATCACAGTCTTCACCGATATGAAAATCATTGTATACCATCTCTTCAAGTCCTGACTGGCTTAAAAGCACCGGAAGGTGAACACTCTCCTTCTTTGTCCCCGGCTTAATAATAATATCAATACCGCTTCCGTCTTCTTTCGCTACTATATCAATATTCGCTGTTGTATTTCTCTCTACGCTCTCGCCGTTAGCTCTTATATTATATGCTCCTGTCGGAATCTCGTGAAGTCCGGCAACCTGCTCAAGCAGATTCATCTGTATTGAATCCATAATGTCCTCCAAATAAACTAACTCTTATACAATCTAATGCTTAACATTAGTCTCTGTCTTATTAATTATTATAATATCTGCAGCCGCTGTCTGCCTTGCCAAGTAACTCCGGCAATATCTCGTCCTTAGTTCCCACAGCACTAATCTGTCCGCCGGCAACCACAACTATTCTGTCTGCAATATTTAAAATTCTCTCCTGATGTGAAATTATAAGTATAGAAGAATTCTTGATTTCGTTGTGCATCTTCTCGAATACTTTAATAAGGTTGTTAAAACTCCACAAATCAATACCGGCTTCCGGTTCATCAAATACGGAAAGCTTGGTACCTCTTGCAATTATAGTTGCAATCTCGATACGCTTTAACTCTCCGCCGGAAAGGCTGGCATCCACTTCACGCCTGATATAATCCTTCGCACAAAGTCCCACCTCGGATAAATACTCACAGGCTCCGGCTGCACTTAAATTCTCGCCCGCCGCAAGACGTATAAGATCAAGTACTGTAACCCCCTTAAATCTTACCGGCTGCTGGAAGGCATAACTGATACCTCTCTTGGCTCTCTCAGTAATACTCATATCAGTAATATCTTCACCATCGAAATAAATCTTTCCTGATGAAGGCTTCTCTATACCAGCGATAATCTTCGCAAGAGTAGACTTACCCCCACCATTCGGTCCGGTTATGGCAACAAACTCATTGTTATCTAAAACAAGGCTTACATCCTTTATAATTTCTTTTTTATCTTTATCCCCTTCAACTTCAAAGGAAATGTTCTTTAACTCAAGCATCTAGATTCCTCCCATTAAAAACTGTATCTTATTATACTTATAAATACCATGTATTTCAAGTACTTAAAATAACAACTGTCAGGATATCACTTTCATGTTTATAGAAATGCCTAATAAAATACGACAATGAATTTTCCAATTGTGAATGAAACTTCTGGCTATATTATATCCAAATCAACAAAAATGTAAAAGGCATATACCGATATCACTCGATACATGCCTTATATTATCATACAAGCTTATTCACTTATCTCTTATGCCCTTTTCTTTCTTGCAGCAAATAATACTACTAATGCAAGTACACTTACAGGAAGCATGATTACCCAAATCATTGTTGATGTGTAATCGCCTGTGTTTGGAGCTGCCGCCTGAGTTGTAGTTGATTCAAGTGTTGCATCGTTTATTGCTACTGTTGTCTCCTCAGTAGTTGCTTCGGTTGTTGCTTCTATTGTTACCTCGGTTGTCGCTTCGGTTGTTACCTCAGTTGTTGCTTCGGTTGTCGCCTCTGTGGTTGCTTCGGTTGTTTCTTCAACAGCTTTCTCAAGAACAATCTTAACAAACTGGACATCATTTGACTCTGCTACAGTAACCTCTTTTGTAATTGGTTTATAATTAGCAGGAATATAATCAAAGCCTAAAGTATAATTACCGGCAGGAACATTTATAAGTGTTGTTCCATCTTCCGGATAATCAACAGCCTTTGCTGTTATTCTTTTTGTATCATAAGCATATCTGCTGGTACCGGAATTTCCACCACCTACACCTGAACCATTTTCATCGCTATACTTATAATTTGTAGAAGCATAGTATGCTCTTGTTGACTTTTCAACATATATCTCAACATAACCCTGAGCATCAGGAACAGCAGCATTAATTACTGAACCACTGACAAAAACCAGTATAGCACTTCTATCCCTGTTGTCAGTTTCAAAGCTGTATACTCTACCAGCATTAGTAATAGTGCCTGTTGCAGCATCATATTTCGGATATATATCAGAAAGCTTAACGCGTGTCTTAATATATTCTGTCGGTTCACTGCTCACGTTCACGCCATACATACTTCCTGCACCATTCCCCAGTCCAATCCATGAATTGTACTCACCGGCAGCCAAAGGATACTTATTTATTCTACCAGCATTATCATTAAATGTACACTTTGTACTACCAACACTAACATAACCTGTATAATACCTTGAAGCCCAACTGGAATCAACAACTGTAACAAGAGTATTTCCATCAACAGTAAGCTCTGTTTGTCGCTCTCCAATATAGTTGATTAAAACTTCATGTGTACTATTATCATAAAATTCAAGACTTCCTGAAACATTTATCATCTCTTCAAAACCATTATCATAATACTTTACTTCCTTAGCAACATATGGTGCAACCAATGCTTCAAAAGTACTCTTTGGCTCACGAAAAACATTATAGCTAATACCTGAACCATTAAGCGTTGTAACGGATGAACCATTTGCCGTCCAAGATGCTAATTCAACTCCGTAAGCATCACTAATATACATATTATTAAGGTTTACCGGATTCCCCTCTTCATCTACTACCTGTACATTCAACATATTCTCAGGAGCTACTGTAACTACCTCATTTTCTGTGCTTTCGGCACTAACTGCAAATACAGAACCAAATACAGTTATCATTGCCAATAAAGCTACTGTTACTTTTTTTAAACTAGTTTTCTTCATTCTACTTTTCCTTTCTCATATTAATTCAGATTAGTTATTCTCTCGAAAGCCATTACCCCCAATTAATCCACTGAAAAACTTTCTCAAGAATTCACAACAGACCTAACTTTAACACAGAATATGTGATACTTCAATCATATTTTTCTATAAATACCATTTATAACATATTCTTTTCTGCACGTTAAATTATATTTTCACATATTACTTTAATGAAAACTAAGCTTAAAACAACACCTCGAACTGCACCATCAAATTTGCCATCACAACAGTAATAATCCCTGCCACAACTATGGACAAACTGCTCATAGCTCCTTCTACTTCACCCAGCTCTATTGCCTTTGATGTTCCAATGGCATGGGCTGAATTACCCATGGCAAGTCCCACTGCCACCGGCTCGGTAATTTTGAACAACCTGCAAACTGCCCTCGAAATAACTGCTCCAAATACTCCTGTAATAACTACAGAGCATACCGTTATCGCAGTGTTACCCCCTATCTCCTCAGATACACCTATTGCAATTGCTGTAGTTATGGACTTAGGAAGCAAGGAAGCATAAATTTCCGGCGACACATTAAGTAACAGCGATAAAAGTAATATTGAAAACGCTCCGGCAATAACACCTGCTAGTATGCCGCCAAACACCGCCAATATATTTTGCCTCAATATAAGAAGCTGCTTATACATAGGGACTGCCAGACATACCGTAGCCGGTGTGAGCAAAAAGGAAATGTACTTTGCTCCATAAATATATGTGTCATAGTTTATACCGGACACAACCAACACAATAATAATTATTACAGAAGCAATTAACAGTGGATTTACAAACGTATATTTAAACTTCCTCTGCATAAAACTTCCGAACCAGTATGCAGTCAGGGTAAGCACCAGTCCGAAAAACACTGATTCATAAAAAGCGTTATTCAATAGTTCTGACATTTGAATCTCCACCCTTTCTCTTCTTAATTATCAACTGAGAAACAACTCCTGTAACAGCCATAACAACAACTGTGCTTGCTAAAGTAATAATTATGATTTGAATAAGACTCCCTTTAATATCGCCAAAAATATTCATCAAATTAACTGCTGCCGGCACAAACAACACCGGCATTATATTAAGAAGAAATCCGGATGCTTCTTCTATCTGCTCCTGATTAATAATTCCTGTCAGAAGGCATAGAAACATAATGATAACTCCGTATACACTCGCCGGTACCGGCAAAGGAAGCAAGTGATTTAATAACTCCCCTGTCAAAGATATAATCGCTATAATCATAAATTGAAATAAATACTTCATGTGAACACCTCGATATAAGTATGGACAGTTTTCCATATATACTAACATATATTTCAAAGATAACAAGCATAAAAATAAATGCCAACAAATAAAAGAAGCTGGTACACCTTAGCGTAACAGCTTCTTAAAATCACTTATTTATTAAATTTGATAAAAACAAATTATCTTATTCCTCTGCTCTTGCTGCAATTTCCTTAGCCTGAACATCTGATGGAGCCTGCTCATATCTTGCAAACTCATACTCGAAATCACCGATACCACCGGTCATTGAACGAAGGTCTGTAGAATATCCCATCATCTCTGACATAGGAACGTCAGCTTCTACAATCTGGTTGCCCTTGTTATCAGGATTCATACCGAGTACACGGCCTCTTCTCTTGTTGAGGTCACCCATAACATCACCGGTGAATCTGTCAGGAACTGTAACCTTAACTGATACGATTGGCTCAAGGAGTACCGGCTTAGCATCCGGCTCTGAGAAAGCTTTCTTAACAGCGAGGATAGATGCCATCTTGAATGCCATCTCTGATGAGTCTACAGGATGGTATGAACCAAATACAAGTGTAGCCTTAAGACCAACTACAGGATAACCTGCAAGAGGTCCCTTTGTAACACATTCCTGAATACCCTTTTCAACTGCCGGGAAGTAGTTCTTAGGAACAACACCACCAACAATCTTCTCTTCGAATACATAAGCACTTTCAAGATCGCCTGATGGCTCGAATTCCATAACAACATCACCGTACTGGCCATGTCCGCCGGACTGCTTCTTGTGCTTACCCTGTACCTTAACCTTACCGCGGATGGTCTCTCTGAATGCAACTCTTGGAGTTCCAAGCTCGATCTCAACCTTATATCTGTTAAGAAGCTTGCTTACTACTATCTCAAGATGCTGGTCACCAATACCGTAAATCAATGTCTGTCTGTTCTCTTTATCATTAACAACCTTAAGTGTTAAATCTTCTTCCATAAGCTTTGAAAGAGCTCCGGCAATCTTATCTTCATCGCCCTTATTCTTAGCTACATAACTCATATATGTATATGGAACAGGAATCTGTGGTCTCTCGTACTCTACGTTGTTGTTCTTAGCTGCAAGAGTATCGCCGGTAGCTGTTGATGTAAGCTTAGGAATAGCACCGATATCGCCGGCACGAAGTGCTTCAACTTCGATAGCTTCCTTACCTCTTAAGATGTAAAGCTTACCAATCTTCTCTTCTGTATCCTTAGATACATTGTAAGCTACGCTGTCTGCTCTAAGTACACCTGAGCAAACCTTTACTAATGAATACTTACCAATGAATGGGTCGATAAGAGTCTTCCAAACCTTAGCACTCATAGGCTTAGCGTCATCATAATTCGCCTCGAATACTTCGTCAGTGTCTTTATTAATACCTGAGATAGTAAGCTTCTCCGGTGATGGGAAGTACTTCTCGATAGTCTCAAGGAGCATTCTTGTGCCCTGTCCGTTAATTCCGGCACCCATAACTACAGGAACAATGTTGCAGTCCATAACGTGGGTTCTTAATGCGATAGAAATCTCATCATATGTGAACTCGTCGCCGCCGAAATATCTGTCCATATACTCTTCGCTTGTCTCAGCAACAGCCTCAAGAAGAGCCTCACGATACTTCTCTAAATTCTCCATAGAGTAATCAGGAATATCGCTGTCAACGTAATCATTAAGGTTAGTGAACTTACGTCCCTTCATCTTAACGATATTAACGAAACCTACGAATCTCTCATTCTCTCTGATAGGCATCTGGAAAGGTGCTATCTTATTACCATATAAGTCCTGTAAGTCCTCAACTACCTGACGGAAGCTGGCATTATCATCATCCATACCTGTTACAAAGAATAATCTAGGAAGATTATACTTCTCACAAAGATTCCATGCCTTCTGAGTTCCTACTTCAACGCCTGAACGTCCGTTAATAACGATAATAGCTGCATCAGCAACACTTGCTGCTTCTTCTGCTTCACCAACGAAATCAAAGTATCCAGGTGTATCAATAAAGTTAATCTTAGTTCCTTCTCTTACTATCGGAATAGTTGTTGCAGATATAGAAAAAAGTCTCTTAATCTCTTCTTTATCAAAATCACTTATGGTATTTCCATCAGTAATTTTTCCCTGACGATTGGTTACTCCTGTAATATTTGCAATTGATTCGATTAATGTAGTCTTTCCGCTGCCACCATGTCCAAGTAAAACAACATTACGAATTTTCCCCGTTTCGAATACATTCATGTGCATTTCCTCCCTAAAATCGCGATATTTTATTGAGAACAAAGAGGGTTATCGCTTCGTTCTCAAAAAACTAACCATATCAGGCAAAAATTTTGTCATATTTTCAACTCTTACTAATACAGTCGGTTTACTTCATAGTTATAATATACTAAATATTCAGAAAAAAAGCAACAATAAGATGAATTTTTAACAAAGTTTTTAATGTTTAGCCCGCTAAAGTTTAGCCCTTTAAAGTGTTGACATATAATGAATATATGATTACAATATTTATTAAGTTATTTTGTCAGATTGGAGGACAACCTTGTGAGTAATTTAACTGTTGGATTTATAGGCTTAGGACTTATAGGCGGTTCAATTGCAAAGGGCTTTAAGTTAAAACACCCTGATATGAAGATTATGGCATATGCCCGAAGAAAGAGTACACTTTTGGCAGCCTTTGACGATAAAACCATTGACGTTATGTTAGACGGTATAGATGAGACTTTAAGTGAATGTGATTACATTTTCTTATGTACTCCTGTTACACTTAATGAAATGTATATCAGTGCGATTAAGCCATTCCTAAAAGAAGGCGGTATTATCACCGACGTAGGAAGTGTTAAGGGTAATATCCACCGAGGTATTGAAAAGCTCGGACTTGAAGCAAGCTTCATTGGCGGCCACCCTATGGCAGGCTCTGAAAAGAGCGGCTATGAAAACGCCAACGACCATCTTATGGAGAATGCCTACTATGTTATTACTCCTACGCAGTTGTCACCACAAGACAAGGTTCAGGAATTAACCGGACTGGTTCAGGATATAGGTGCCATTCCTCTGGTTATGGACTATCAGACTCATGATTATGTAGTGGCCGGAATCAGTCATCTTCCGCATATTATTGCTGCAACCTTAGTTAATCTGGTAAAGGACAAGGACTGCGATGCCCAGCTTATGAAACAGGTAGCTGCCGGAGGCTTTAAGGACATTACAAGAATCGCCTCTTCTTCCCCGGAGATGTGGCAGCAGATTTGCATGGAGAACAAGGATAACCTTGCAAATATTCTGGGAGACTATATTGAATCTCTTAAAGCGATTAAAGTTGAAATTGAAGCCGCAAGTAATACCGCAGTTTATGATTTGTTTGAAGAATCAAGAGAATATCGTAATTCTCTCCCTGATAAATCCCGCGGTCCGATTAAGAAGCATTATGCGATATATTGTGATATAATCGATAAGGCCGGTGCGATAGCTACTATTGCTACTATCCTTGGCGTGCATCAGATCAGTATTAAAAATATCGGAATTATCCACAACCGTGAATTTGAAGAAGGTGTACTAAGCATAGAGTTCTATGATGAGAAGTCTTCCTTAGAAGCTGCTGACCTCTTAAAGAAATTCCAGTATACTATATACATACGATAAAATATTGAGGCTTCTTCAGAAGCGGAGCAGCCGGTTTCATCGTATTGCTTGCCAAATGAGCTAAGACTAATAATAACGGTGCCACGATTGTGGCACAGAATGGAGACTATTATGATAATTACCAGAGCAAATAAGCTTAGAGGTGAAATAACTATCCCCGGCGATAAGTCCATATCCCACAGAAGTATAATGTTCGGTGCCTTAGCAAAGGGCACCACTGAGATACATCATTTTCTTCAAAGTGCAGACTGTCTTTCTACTATCTCATGCTTTGAAAAGATGGGCGTTATTGTAGAGAACAAAGGAGAAACTGTATTAGTTCACGGCAAGGGACTTAGAGGTCTTTCAAAGCCTTTAGAGATTCTTGACTGTGGTAACAGCGGCACCACCACAAGACTTATTTCAGGTATATTGTCTGCCCAGAATTTTGACGTAACCCTTACCGGTGACGCTTCTATTCAGAAGCGCCCGATGAAGCGTATCATAGAGCCTCTTTCAATGATGGGAGCTGATATATCAAGTATTAATAACAATGGTTGTGCTCCCCTTGCAATCCGAGGTACAAAGCTTCATGGCATCCACTATCATTCAAAGGTTGCCTCCGCCCAGGTTAAGTCCTCTATTCTGCTTGCGGGACTTTATGCTGACGGAGAGACAAAAGTTACAGAGCCTTATGTTTCAAGAAATCATTCCGAGTTAATGCTTAACTATTTCGGTGCCGATGTATCTACGGAAAACACTACTGCATCAATTAAGCCTGCCGATGAGTTATTTGCACAGAAGGTAATTGTTCCGGGAGACATATCTTCTGCAGCCTACTTTATTGCTGCCGGACTTATTGTTCCGGATTCTGAAATCCTCATTAAGAATGTAGGTGTTAATCCTACCAGAGATGGTATTATCAGAGTATGCAGGGAAATGGGTGCTGATATTACTCTCCTCAACGAAACAAACGCTTCCGGTGAGCCAACCGCTGACATTCTGGTAAGAACCAGCAGCTTAAAGGGCACTACTATTGAAGGCGCGATAATCCCTACTCTTATCGACGAACTTCCGATTATAGCAGTTATGGCATGCTTTGCAGAAGGCACTACTGTTATCAAAGACGCTGCCGAGCTTAAGGTAAAGGAATCCAACCGTATAGCAGTTATGGTAAATAACCTCTCTCTTATGGGAGCTGATATTATCGAAACTGAAGATGGCATGATTATAAACGGCGGCAAGACTTTACATGGAGCTGCCATTGACAGTCACCTTGACCACCGCATTGCCATGAGCTTTGCGGTATGCGGCATGGCAAGTGACGGAGAGACTAAGATACTCGGAAGTGAATGTGTGAACATCTCTTACCCTGAGTTTTATGACGATATGGGCAGACTCTTAAGCAATTAGTATAAAATAAATATCATATATAAATTAAGTCTTCTATGTAAAACCAATCCATAGAAGACTTTTTATTTACCAAGTTTTTATTTTACTTCACTTACCTCTCCAAGCTTCTGTCTCTTTTTCATTACCCTCCAGTTCCAGAAACCATACAAATCATTTATTAAAAATATAACAAAGCACAATACCATAGGCAAATACTCTATATTATCAATTGAAGCCAGTACCCACAGAATAATAAGAACAATGTCATTTGCTCCGTAGGCAATCGCATAATAAGGGCTTCTCAAAAACATAAGTCCCGATGCCGCAAAGCTTGTTGCTATAGACAAAGTACTGATAAATAAATTAGAAGTTCCACAGGCTTTTAATATAAAGTAGAAAACAAAGGTTACAACTGCTGTAGCCATAATTAATATCACCCATGATGACTTCTTTAAATCATTTACCTTTACTTCATGGGCAGTATAAGGATTTCTTATCCAGGCAATCATTGATACAACTGCGATAGGTGCGGTCATTCCCAGATAGGTAATTATTTCTCCAAAATACCTGAATTTTAAAGAAACTAATGAATACAAAACACTGAAAATCACAGTTAATAACTGTCCCATGGCATCGCCCTTAGCTACAAATATCAATGCACTTACTCCAACCAAAGATGCCAAGACTGCCAGCCAGTAATTATCCGGGCTGAATATATAACTTACAATTATGGCTAGTACTGAAAAAGCCCATAAACACCTCTCAAATTTATTCAAGTTCTTTACTGATTCAACAATATTCATAATATCTCCTAAACCTTTGATTAATTTTCTCCGCCCGTTTCTCACCTAACAACAAAAGCATCCGCAACATATCTTCTAAGACCTAACGATATGCTAACGAATGCTCAACACATTTCGACTACCCGGTGGCAGATAAACCAATATAATTTATGTGAGTATATCATTAAAGACTTGCTCTGTCAAACCTGTATTATTATAAAATTAACGTCATGCTAATAAATTGGTACTACACCGCCATCATATGTATTTTCAATATATTCTCTTACTTCATCACTCTGTAATGCACTAATTAATGCCTGAATAGCCGGGTTTTCCACATCTGACTGCTCCACCGCAAGAATATTAGCATATTTCATCGCCGATTCAGAATCCGCTTCCTCTACCGCCAGTGCATCACCGGCATCAAGCCCTGCTCCTATTGCATAGTTACCATTGATAACAGCAATGTCCACGTCCTCTAAAGTTCTTGCAAGCTGGGCAGCTTCAATTTCTTTGATATTCAGATTCTTAGGATTAGACTCAATATCCAGTATTGTCGCTGTAAATCCGGTTCCTTCTTTTAATGTGATAAGCCCCTTAGCCTCCAGTAAAAACAAAGCTCTTGCTTCATTGGTTCCGTCATTAGGAATGGCTACAACCGCACCGTCAGAAAGCTCCTCCAAAGAAGAGAGTTCCTTAGAATAAATACCAAAGGGTTCATAGTGAACCGAGGCTGCTGACACTATACTTGTTCCGTTTTGAGCGTTAAAATCTTCAAGGTAGGGCTGGTGCTGATAAAAGTTCGCATCAAGCTCACCGCTTTCTACGGCAAGATTTGGCAGTACATAATCATTATATTCTACAATTTCAAGCACATAGCCCTGCTCTGCCAGTATTTCCTTTGCAACTTCAAGAATACCGGCATGAGGTGTTACACTGGCGCCCACTTTGATTGTCTTATCATCTTTTTTACCGCCGCAACCGGCAGCCAGTACTGAAATAACAACCAATAATATAATCAAAGCCTTTTTCATAATACACTTTTCCCTTTCTGCAAAATATTTTTATCACTAAAATCAATTTCTTTTATCACTCTTTTTTGCAATGTGTATCCCCAGCTCCTGAAACAGCTGAACAACAATTACAAGAAGTATTACTGTAATAAGCATTACTCCCTCATTATATCGGTAATAACCATAATTAATGGCGATGGCTCCCAGTCCGCCGCCGCCTGTAAAGCCTGCCATGGCTGAATACCCAAGTATCGTAGTAACCGCTATTGCCGCACCAACTATTAGAGAGGGTTTAGCCTCCGGTAATAACACTTTACATACAATCTGCAGATTTGTACTTCCCATGGACCTCGCAGCTTCTATCACACCCTTATCAACCTCTTTTATTGATGCCTCTACCATTCTCGCTATAAATGGAGCTGCAGCTACTACAAGAGGAACTATAGTTGCCGTGGAGCCAATGGTAGTGCCTGCAACCATTCTTGTAAAAGGCAGTATTGCAATCAGCAATATAATAAATGGTATTGAACGCACAAAATTTATTATGAACCCCAATACAATATTAATTATTCTGTTTTGACATATACCATTTTTATCAGTTATATTTAATATCACTCCCAGAGGAATCCCAAGCATATATGCCAGTACCGTAGAAACAATAACCATATACAAAGTTTCCAATATGCCTGTAAATATCAAATCACTCAGTTCTTTTGACATTTTCTTTACCTCCTCTTAACTAATACTTCTTTTACCGTACCGCTATCAACAAGCTTTCCTTTTTCAATTACCGCAACTTTATTACATACCTCTTCTACTACCTTCATTTCATGCGTAATAATAACTATCGTTACTCCAAGATTTTGATTTATTTCTTTAAGAAGTTTTAGAATTTGCTTTGTTGTATCGGGGTCCAAGGCACTGGTTGCTTCATCACACAATAACACCTTAGGATTAGTTGCCAATGCTCTTGCAATGGCAACTCTCTGCTGTTGTCCGCCTGAAAGCTTTGATGGATAGGTGTTTAACTTATCAGAAAGCCCCACGATTTTAAGCAAATCTTCTGCCCTTATTTTTGCGTCTTTTTTATTAGCACCCATTATTTCTAATGGATAACAGACATTTTTCAGCGCCGTTCTCTGAGAAAATAAATTAAAATTTTGAAAAATCATCCCTATAGAATGTCTTACCTTTAACAATTCTTTTTCTGTAAGTGTACCAAGGTCATTCCCGTCAAATATCACTCTGCCGTCAGTAGGCTTTTCAAGGAAATTCATACACCTTACCAACGTGCTTTTTCCTGCACCACTCATACCGATGATACCAACAATATCACCTTTATTAATTGAAAGATTTATGTTTTTAACTGCCTCGACCCTTCCATTTCTGCTTTGGTAGATTTTACTCAGATTAATCAATTCAATCATCCCACACCGCCTCTTCTATAAAAATGTTATCTTAACCAAAAAAGCAGGAAACTCTTTAGTTCCCCACTTCACATATTTATTTCCACCGAGTATCAAATCATCTACTGACTACTAAATATGATATATCGTCAGGTATTATTAATTCAATGGTATCTTTTTACCAATGTAAAAGAGCCCTCCCAAACCGGGAGAGCCCTTTCTATTATATATTATTTAAGGAAGTGAAAAATTAATTAGTTTGTTCTTCTCTTTAAAACTACTCCTGTAAATACCACACCTGCAAGAATTATAAGCATTAACCATACTATAATATTTACAGCATCACCTGTATTTACATCGCCTGCACCGGCTGCAGTAGTAGACTCTGTTGTAGTCTCTGTTGTACCTTCTGTTGATTCAGTAGTTGCCTCTGATGACTCTTCTGTTGATTCTTCTTCTGCCGCTTCTACTGACACTCCAAGAACACAGTTATTGTAGCCATCAACTGCTAACTCAATCTTATACTCACCTGCTTCAGCAAAATAACTGCCCGGAAGTGTAATCTTATCATCTGATACCATATCAACTAATTTCGCTACATCAAGTGGAACTTCATTAATCATGATAACTGCCTTGCCATCTGCATCTGTTGCATTAGCTACAAATGTTTCTGCCCAGTCATTATCAGCAAGATTAATTACAACATCTTCGCCAACCTTAACAGTATCAGCTTCTAATGCTGCTGAACCTTCTTCAGGATCTTTAGCACCGGTTGTAACAACTGCTTCAAGCTTTAAGTTTCTAAGGTAAATATTTGATGTGTTTTCGCAATCAGATAATAAGTACTTTAAGTATAATGGATTTCCGCCGGTTGTTAATGCTGATACAAATTCGTACTCATATGTATCCCACTCCGGTGTAGTAGTAAAGTTTTCAGTACCCCATGCCATTGCCCATGTGTTGTCTTCCTGCATACCAACTGTGTATGTATTTTCAACATCTGACTTAGCTTCAAATGAGAACTTATATGTTACGCCTGCAACCAAATCAAGTTCATGTAAGAACATAGACTGATAGTTGTTAACATCCTTCCATGTTTCAACTGTATAAACACCATCTGCATCCGGTACTGCAGCTACATTTCCAGCCTGATGGTAATTTGTGTACCATCCGGTTGAATCTTCCGGAACCGGTGTTGTGTTTACATTTGAATAATCAATATCAGTATTATTCTCTGTAATTGCTACAAGCATGATATTATCAACTAATAATTCTGCACCATCTTCAAATCCGATTGTCACAACAGCTTCTTTGTCTGTTACGTCCTTAGGCATTGCAAAGACTGACTCAAGAGTTTCAATTGCCCCTGCTGTATAATCAAGTGTTTCTGATGAGTATACTACACTGCCGTCCTTATTTGTTACTGTAACTGTTACCTTAATATCAGCCTCTGAATAAACATCAAGCTTAAGACTATACTGGTCTGACTGCTTAAGTGTAAGACCATCCTGTGAAATAGATGCATTAGCACCTGTAGCAGTAATCTCTGCTCTACGAGCGTAATTCTGCTTCTCACCCTTATCGTATGAGAAGATATCACCATAACCTAATTCGTATAATACATATGAAGGAACTTTTACATCTGCATCAGTTGTATTCCAGAAACCAAGTCTGTCTTTACCCTGGTCAAAAGTACCGTTCCAGATAATATTGCCATCCGGTAATTCTGTCTTGCTGGTTGTTTCTTCTATATCATCCTGTGAAACCATCTCAACAACTACGTTACCAATGAAAATATCAGCTGTTCCTGCTGTACCTAAGTTGAACTCAAGTCTTGCTGTAGGGTCACTGTCATTGCCCATTGTAAAGTAGAATGAATAATTCTCAGGTGTTGTACCTACTGAAATTGTTTCTGAAGCATATCCTGCCCAGCCGTTGTCAGCATCACCGCTTGGATGAATAGTTACATTTCTTTCAGCCTCTGCATAGGCATCAAATGAAACCTTATATGTATAACCGTTAATCATTGGCATGTGCTTAATGAGCTGAATTGCATATGCCTGATTACCTGCACTTGTAGTATCAATTGCTGCATATGTTGTACCATCTTTTTCTACAGTACCTACTGTTGCAGCTCCGCCAAACTCACCACCTACATAGAACTGCCATGATGAATCCTCAGGATCAACTGCACCTACTGTATTTAATGTATCAAAAGATGTATCTCCTGCAAAGTTATATCCTTCATAAGAATCAAGACCTGCTGCCTCAAGAAGAGGACGTACATATGTATCATAAGCTGATGCATCACCTGCAGAACCGCCTGCAACTACGCCTGATTCATCATATCCGTCTTCTGACTGATATACACGAACGTAATCAACTGACATAGATGAAAGACCATTGCCACTGTAATCGCCTTCAGCAGGGTCTCCGGCACCAAATGTACCACCTACTGCTACGTTAAGCATAAGGTAGAAAGGTACGTCGAAAGGAGCACCGAATGTAAAGTCTTCACCTGCATTCTTACCAATACTGTTCCATATATCAGTTGTGTATAATAATTCATCATCAACATACCATGTAAGCTTGCCAGGCTCCCACTCTAACGCATAGAGGTGGTAAGCACCAACATTAGTTGTTGCTGAATCAAAGTTATATGTCTTGCCTTTATATAAGTTATTTGGCCAGTTACCGCCATAGTGAACTGTTCCACAAGTAGCGTAATTGTTGTTACCCCAGCCTTCCATAATATCAATCTCTCCGGATGCAGCCCATCCGCCGTAGATATCCTGATTATCAGGAAGCATCCAGAATGCAGGCCAAGCACCAACTTCCATAGGAAGACTCATATATGCTTCAATTCTTCCGTATTTTGTTGAGAATAAATTCTCAGTATCAGATACTGTACGGATACGTCCTGAAGTATAGTTAAATGTACCCTCATTAGGGTCAGTTGTTGTTTCTTTCTTAGCTGTAATAGTAAGCTTGCCATCTGCAACACTTACGTTATCAGTACTGTCTGTGTAGTACTCCATCTCCTGGTTACCCCAGCCCGGATTATTTGATGCGGTCTTACCATTACCTATCTGGTATGACCACTTTGTAGTATCAAGAGCTGTACCATCGAACTCATCATTCCATACAAGATTCCAGCCATCAGCTTCCATCTCTTCAATTGTCTTTGCACTTTCATAATCAGCTGCTACAAAGAGTGAATAATATCCGAAATCTGAGTTATAACCTGCACCGATTGCATCAAAGTCTACAAAGTAATACTTGATTACCTGACCCTCTGCAAGCTCTTCTGCTAAACTTGTGCTTACTTCCCATACTCCATCACTATTCAGGCTCATGCCATAACCGCCGTAGCCACCACGGTCTTCATCAGCCTCTGCTTCTGCAAGACTGTCATATACACGGATAAGAGCAAGCGGAGCGTTTGGACGTTCATCATTATAAGCTCTCTGAATTGTTACATCCTTCTTATTAGCAGCAAGAGTAATCTCTGTTACTTCTGCCGGTTCTTCTTCCTCAGCCACTGCTACAGGATATACACCTACGTTAAAGAGTGTAATATCACCGGCTTCATCGGCTGCATCTACAAATCCTAAAGCATAGAATAAACTTGCTGCATCTGTAGCTGCAGTATTAGTGCCTGTAAATGTCCAGTTCTGAGTTTCGTTAGCCTTAAGTTTTATTGTCTGTCCGATTACATCACCATTGTTCTGTAAATAAACCTTAATCTGCTTATTTGCTGTTGAATATGTAGAGAACTGTAATACATAATCTTTATTAGCTTCCAAAGAAACATTTCCGTTCTTCGCAAACTGGAATGACCACTCATTTTCTCCGCCAACTGCTTCTATATCAATATTAGCTTCTCCTGTAAGTCCCTGTTTAATTGAACCTACGCATCCGGACCAATCTGTTCCAAGATATGTAAACCATGTGTTCGCCATATCATTAAATTCTGCATCAACAATAACATTATCGCCAACAGAATATGTCTTCTTAATAGGACAAATGCTGATATCAGTAATTGTAAGTGTAGTTGCCTCATCAGCAGCTGAACACTGGGAAAGAGCGAAGAAAAGCTCTGCTACAGTATTTGCAGATACTTCTGTAGAAACAAATGCCCAGTCCTGAGTCTTTCCTGCCTCAAGCTGAAGTGTCTGTCCAATCAAATCTCCGCCTGACTGTAAGAACACTTTAATCTGCTTATTTCCTGTTGAATGTGTCTTAAAGGACATTAAGTATTCGCCAGCTTCAGCAAGATTAATATTCTTCTGTACAAACTGGATGCCCCATTCACCGCTCCATCCAACATTAGTAATATCGATTACAGCCTCACCGGATGCACCCTGAGTAAATGTTGCCTGTGCACCTGACCAGTCTGTTCCTACATAAGTCTCCCATGTAGTACCAAGCTCAGCAAATGCATTATCAGCGAGAACATCATCGCCAACTTCGTAAATTGTCTTTGCCGGTGGTTCTACAGCACCTGTTGACTCTACAATACTAACATTGCTGATGGTTACTGTAGGTGAAGCCGCTGAGTCATCACCTGCCATCCATCCCATCGCAAAGAGGAACTTAGTTGTATATGCAGCTGTATTTGCAGGAATATCAACTGTATATGTATTAGTACCGGCTTCTACTGCTACATCATAATCCAGATATGCTTCATAGCCGTCAAGCTTTACTTTCATACCCTTTGCTCCATCACTTGTTACAGTAAATGAAAGCTTATATGCTTTATTTGCTTCAAAAGCTACATCGGTCTGTGATATCTGTAATCCCCACAGTGCATCAGCCCAACCGCCGCCAATAGCATCATAATCAACTGTCATTGAACCATCACCGTTACCGGTTACTGTTGCATTTACATACGCCCAGTCACTTCCTACATAGGCAGTCCATTCTGATGAGTCAGCTGATGTTACATCTGTAAACTCAGTATCTCTCAGTATATTACCTGCTGCTACAACCTTATCAGGTGTACGCACTGCCATGCCTGAAAAAAGTGACAGAACCATAGCCATTACCATAAATAATGCCATTGGTCGTCTAACTAGCTTCGAAAAACGTTTCATCAAATCATCCTCCTTAATATATTTTAGCACATTTGTCCTTTGATGTTTTTATTATACATTAATCTTTTGTGAATAGTAAAGCATATATTGATTATTTCAAGCTTGAATTTTGTACAATATTTACTTTGTTAAATTAGTAAACTTATACGATTAAGGTGCATTTATCTTTAGTTAAACCTTTTATTTTCGCTGATTTTAGTTAGTTTTGCACAATTCTATAACGTTTAAGTGTGCAGAAATCCTTAACGTTCCTTAATACTTAAGAATGTAACGTTTTACGAGGTAATGTTGACTATATGATATACCTTTACCAATCTGTTATATAAAAATAAAACTGCCTCCCCTAAGGTTGACAGTTTTATATACATGTATTTATTCTTTTTATTATTCATCACAGGAACGATACTACTTCACAATCGGAAACACTTCTCTTCCCTTTTTGAATATCACATATTATCTCTTAATAATTCTTTTAAACCTGGCTTCCAGTCTGTTTCTTCCTGAACACAAATGCTCTGTGCAGTTAGCACATTTTAATGCCCTGTTCGATACTTCAAAGAAACGCTCCGGATGTTTAAAACATACATACTCCCACCTAAGAGTCAGAAACAAGCCAAATACCACCAGACTTGTGGTCACTAACCCCGGCACAACGATAATAGGTGATATAAGCATTGCTGAATCCCAACTAAATATTCTGCAGGTGGCACAGCAACGGTTCTTCATAAAGAAGGTTCTGAACGGACACCAGTAAAGCACACATATCATATCTGCCAAGTGGTAAAACACTACCAGTAATATTAATTCTTTTTCTGCAATATATTTCAAGAAGTATAACATCCAGATAACAGCATGTGCCAAAATCCACACGATAAATATATACAAAGCTGATTTGTCGGCAGGCTTCTTGACCTTCTTAAGCTCCTCTTCTTCATAATCTGCAGCTTTATATCTATTAGTAAATTCCTTCTGACAACCTATGCTTAATTTTCTGTTAGGCATTGCCCGTGTTACAAACTCATACATAACAGAAAGCCAGATAAGGGATAACACTAATTTAGACGAATGCTCTCCGTTGGGATTAAGCATCTCACCTTTAACAAAATATACTACAGCCGCAAAAGCAAACAAAATAAGCCTGTATATAAACATTTTAAAATATTTCTTACGCATTACTTTATAGCCTCAAGAGCCTGTGCAATGTCAGCGATAATATCTTCAGCATTTTCAATACCTACAGAGAATCTGATAAGGTCAGGCTGAACTCCTGCCTCAATAAGCTGCTCTTCGCTAAGCTGTCTGTGTGTATGACTTGCCGGATGAAGAACACTGGTTCTTGCATCAGCAACATGGGTTACTATACAAGCAAGCTTAAGGCTGTCCATAAACTTAATAGCCTGCTCTCTTCCGCCCTTTACAGCGAAAGTTACAACACCACATGAACCCTTTGGTAAATACTTCTGTGCTAATGAATAATACTTATCATTTTCAAGGCCCGGATAATTAACCCAGCTAATCTGATCATTAGCTTCTAAATATTTCGCAACCTTGAGAGCATTCTCACAGTGACGCTCAACTCTTAAGTGAAGAGTTTCAAGACCAAGATTTAAGAGGAATGCATTCTGTGGAGACTGGATTGAGCCTAAATCTCTCATCATCTGTGCTGTTGCCTTGGTTATATATGCACCCTTGCCAAAAGCTTCGGCATAAACAAGACCATGATATGACTCATCAGGAGTTGTAAGTCCCGGGAACTTATCAGCATGAGCCATCCAGTCAAAGTTACCGCTGTCAACTATACATCCGCCTACATTTGTAGCATGTCCATCCATGTACTTTGTAGTAGAATGGATAACAATATCCGCACCAAATTCAAAAGGTCTGCAGTTAATTGGTGTTGCAAAGGTATTGTCAATTATAAGCGGAACCCCGTGAGAGTGAGCAATATCTGCAAACTTCTCAATATCAAGCACTACCAGTGAAGGGTTTGAAATTGTCTCACCAAAAACAGCCTTTGTATTAGGTCTGAAAGCAGCATTAATCTCCTCTACAGATGCATCAGGATCAATCAATGTAACATCAATACCCATCTTCTTCATGGTAACTGTAAAAAGATTAGATGTTCCGCCATAAATAGTAGAAGCACTAATTACATGTCCGCCGGCTTCACATATATTTAAGATAGAAAAGAATGAAGCTGCCTGTCCTGAGGATGTAAGCATAGCCGCATATCCGCCCTCTAAATCACAAATCTTCTGGGCTACTGCATCATTTGTCGGGTTCTGAAGTCTTGTATAAAAGTATCCTGAATCCTCTAAATCAAAAAGTCTCGCCATCTGCTCACTTGAGTCATACTTAAAAGTTGTACTCTGATAAATCGGCAGAACTCTCGGTTCGCCCTTCTTTGGCTGCCATCCGCCCTGTACACAAATTGTTTCTAAATTCTTGCTCATTAATTATCTCCCTCCGTAAAAATCCATATTAAACCTAGGATTATTATACTCTTTCTTATTATAAAACTCCATTAATATATCTGAAGTTTCATTAACGGTTTCTTCTAAAAGTTTATTCAGTTGTTCACTTGAATAATCAGTATCATATCCCTTATCCGGATAAATCATGTGTGGATATACCATTCGGTGTATGCCAAAAAGCTTAATAACAAATAACGTTATCCTCGCCTTTGTCTTATTACCATAATTCAGCAGGTACTTTCCAAGACGCATAACCCTTATCGCTTCATTGACCCTCGCTGCACTGACACCGGTATATACTCTGCTTATGTGCTGTGCCATACTCTTATTATATGGTAACAATCTTCTTAAATCGTAAGTGTAAGGATTCCTGCCGTAATTAAGCATCAAATCCTTCTCAAACTCACTCTCTATGGATATATGGTCAATTCCGGTTCTTTCAATCTCCTGAATTACTATAGGATGACAGGCACTGTCAAGCATATAATGACACATAAATCCTAACACATAGGCACCCTCCGGAGAATCAATTCCACATATACTTAATACTTTAACAGCTTCTTTTACGAATGTTACAAAAGTCTCATGGTGCATTCTAATACCTGTTTTTACAAACTTGTTATAATAAAAAGGTCTGTAAAAGAATAAAATATCCGGTCCCTGGAGGCCTAATATATAATAATCTTTATACTTTCTTATAGTATCCTTACACTCTCCCGCAAGACACTTATAAACCTTTTTGCCAAACAAAGCATGTGCATACACTGCAGGCATTATATCACCTCCTTAATAAATATGTAAAGAAGCTAATTTATGGAATCTAAAATTGCCTTAATAATAATTATTATAATATATATAAGAGCAACGTACTTGAAAACACCCTTCTTTTTTTTCTTTGGTGCATGAGGGTCTACATTAGGCTTACCATAATCGCTGTCCCTATGTCCTCCACAGTTGCCATAGTCTGCATTAATCCTTCCGGATGATGTAGTATTAGTTCTTGTTGTATAAGTTCTTGTTGTATATGGGCTGCTATTCCCCCTCTTCGGATTGGACTGATACCTTGGATTAACAACATTTCTTTTTTGACTTTCAGGCATAGACCTGTTTAACGTATAATTTCCTCTGTCTTCATTAGGCAGATAAGCCCCCTTATACTCTATCGGTTCCTTGATAAACTTCTTACATGATGCACAATAGCCTCTTGCTACCAGTTCATGATCACAAATAGGACATAAATATCTAATCGCCATACTCTATCCTCCGTAAAATAACACATTATATATCATTATACTCTATTGATAAGCAAACATCAAGCAAGCTATTTTAAACATTATACACTTTAAAGTGCAACTTATAATATGTTTTTTATTATTCTTTCTACATTTTTAAATAATATCTTATCAAGCTCGCTCTCTTTGAATCCGATATGCTTTAACCCGTAATACAACAGTTCCATTTTATCTGTTGAATTAATCTCTATATTCCCCTCAATTCCATCTAAGTCCGAACCAAGTGCTACTGTCTCAATTCCTCCTTTGTCTGCCATATGTAATGCATGAACGCATAATCTTTCAACGGTTGAATTTTTATCGTTAATATCTTCATTTAAAAAATCCGGACAAAAATTCAGTCCTATTATGCCGCCTTTCCGGCCAATTACTCTAATCATATCGTCGGTTAGATTTCTTGGATGTGGTGACAATGCTCTTGCATTGGAATGGGATGCTACAAATGGTTTACGGCATATATCAGCCACATCATTAAACCCGCCATCAGACAAATGGGACACATCTACCAGTATACCTTTATCCTGCATATATTCCACCGCTTCTTTGCCAAAGACTGTCAATCCTTCATTCATTGTACTCTTTTCAAAAGAATTTGGTGAGCCTATGCAATTTTTATAATTCCATGTAAGGGTAATCAAGGATACCCCTCTTTTTTTAAGTTCATCAATATTACTTAATTTTCCGCCAATCACCCGACCGTCTTCAACCGTAAGAAAAGCTGATATTTTACCGGAGTGTGTATTTTGCAAATACCCCTTATAATCCGATACATGCGAAATAACACTGCTATAATTTTCCATACATTCCAAAAAGCCTTGATACAAGGCATCGAAATACATATCATCACTATACTTCTCCCACATAAAAGCCTCTGCTCTTTTTTCACCCGCTCTTCTTTCTATTTCTTTAATAATTGTTTCTTTATCAGGCATCCATATTGCAAAAAACTGTGCTATTGCTCCGGCTTTTTTTAATCTTTTTATGTCTACTGATTTATTATTTTCGTACAAATCATTTTTATCTTTTGAAGCATAAATCATAAGCGTATCGCAATGCATATCAATATATTTCATATTTTACCTGCTTTCATAAAATATAAGACGCCACAATATATGCAGCGCCTTAGTAATTCTGAACTATTATATTTATATTACATTCTGTCCGGTGCTTCAAAGCCAAGTAAATCAACACATGTGCACAGTACATCCATTACAAGTGTAATAAGCTTGATATACTGCTCTCTGTGCATAGCATCCTCTTCTGCAAGAATCTTAGTCTCGTGATAGAACTTGTTAAATGCATCAGACAAACAGTAAATATACTGACATATCTTATGTGGTGCAATATCAGTATATGCTGACCAGATAACTTCGTTAAACTTTGAAATCTCGATATGAAGTGCCTTCTCTGCTTCACTGCATGCAGCTGCCATAGGCACATCCGAAAGATTGTCACAAGTCTCAAAATAACGTGACAGTATGGACTTAATTCTTACTATTGTATAAAGAATATATGGTCCGGTATTACCTTCAAAAGAACTGAATCTTTCAACGTCAAATACATAATCCTTTGAAGCCTGATTTGACAAGTCGCCGTACTTAAGCGCAGCAAGGCCTACAACCTGGGATGTCGCTCTCGCTTCATCTTCACTTACTGAACGATTTTCCATAATCTTGTTGTAAACCGCATCACTTATCTCTTTTATAAGGAACTCAAGACGCATAACTCCGCCATCTCTTGTCTTAAATGGCTTGCCATCCTTGCCGTTCATAGTACCAAAGCCTAAGAACTGAAGGTCAACCTCCGGTCTTACTATACCGGTCTTTTTAGCACATCGAAATACCTGGGTGAAGTGCATCTCCTGACGCTTGTCAACCACATAAAGCACTCTGTCAGGAGCAAAGAGCTTCTCTCTTTCAACAAGGGTAGCTAAATCAGTTGTTGAATATAAAGTAGCCCCGTCAGACTTAATAAGAATACAAGGCGGTACTTCCTTAGTGTCAGTATCTTCCTTAACATCTACTACCAGTGCGCCTTCACTTTCCCTTGCAAAGCCTCCGTCCTTCATAAGTTCAATCATATCAGGAATGTAAGGCTGGGCATCGCTTTCCTTCTTCCACAAATCAAAAGAAACATTAAGCTTGTCGTAATTCTTCTTAAGGTCATTAACTGATACATTAAGAATATGATTCCAAAGGGCTGTATATCCCGGATTATTATTCTGAAGAAGGAATGTCGCATCATGTGCCTTCTTTGCAAATTCTTCATTCACTTTAGACTTTGCACTGGCTGCCGGATATATTTCTTCTAACTCTGAAATAGTAAACGGTGCTTCTTCAGGATATGGACCCTGGAAGTTTTCATCAAAGTACACTAATTCAGGCTTTCTCTCCTTAAGCTCTTCAATGATTAATCCCATCTGAAGCCCCCAGTCGCCAAGATGCACATCACCAATTACTTCATTGCCAACAAATCTGAATATTCGCTTAACACTCTCACCAATAACTGCAGAACGAAGATGTCCTACATGAAGAGGCTTAGCCACATTAGGTCCGCCGTAATCAATAACTACAGTCTCTTTCTTTTCAGCCTCATTGCATCCAAGCTTATCACTTGCCATCATCTTATCAAGATATGCCGCAAGATATTCTCCTGAAATCTTGATATTTATAAAGCCCGGTGCTACGGCAGTTATCTCTTCAAAACAACTATTATCCTGAAGCTTGGCAACTACATCATTTGCAATCATAATAGGAGCCTTGCGGTATGTCTTAGCAGCTGCCATGGCACCATTACACTGATATTCACATAAATCTGGTCTGTTTGAAATAGTAACTTTCGCCAAGCCGGCATCATAGCCACATTCTTCAAACCCTTTGCCAACCTCTTTGGCAATTATGTCAAGTATTTTTTCCATACGAACCTCCGACAATTAATAATAAAAATCAAGCAGATAATCTCCTGTCAGATTATAATTTTCTTCATTATGAGTACCTTTGTCAGATATATATACACTATCATCATCAAAGGCAAATCTTATTGCATCTTCGAAATCATTCTCATAAACATACACAGCCTTGTAATCTTCTGAAGATGCATCATTCAAAGCATAAAATTCTCCGGCAATAGAATACTGCTTTGACTCTCCGGCCTCATTTACCACGCTGCCTGCGGCTCTGAAGTATCCATCTGCATCTCCCGCATAATCCTCATCATAAAGAGTAATATAAAAATTACCAAGATTACATGTGTACTGACCTGATATACCGTCATCAAGCACATTTTTCTCTACGCCATTAGCAACTCCTTCTGTAGTTGGTGCATTAACATAAACACCATTTACATACCAGCCATTGTCATTGACCATATACATATAATTACCTTCAAGAGTCGCATCCCAGAACATCACATCTTCATCATAAGCCTTAGCTATAGCACCAAGATACATCTCATCACTATAAAACTCAAATCGGCAGCAATCATAACCATCCACCTGTACCTTTCCTTTACACTCATATCTGGTATGGTTAGGTAAAACACCATCTGCATTTTCCATAATATAATCAAAAACAGCCTGTTCTTCTTTTGAAAGTTCCTGTGCTGTAGTTGCTTCTGTAGTTTGCTCGTTATTATTTGTGTTGTCATCTTTAGAATCACTGCATGCACTTATAAAAAAACACATAGCAACCAAAACACATATAAATAAAACTGATAATAACTTCTTCATAATAGACCTCCATATTCTACATACATATTAGTACATCTTCAAAGCATTGCACAAAATTGTAAATATGAAAAAGCTCTGCCACATTCAGGCAGAGCTTATAAACCTAAATTAGACTCTTGACATGTACTCGCCGGTTCTTGTATCAATACGTATAATATCGCCCTGATTTACAAACAACGGAACATATACTGTAGCACCTGTCTCAACTACTGCCGGCTTTGTAGCACCTGTAGCTGTATCACCCTTAAATCCAGGCTCTGTATCAGTAATCTCAAGCTCAACGAACATAGGTGGCTCAACAGAGAATACCTGTCCCTTGTGAGAACAAACTCTTACTGTGTCATTCTCCTTAACAAACTTAAGTGCGTCACCTATAACATCATTACTTAATGCAACCTGATCATAAGTTTCTCCATCCATGAAGTAATATAAGTCACCATCTGAATATAAATACTGCATATCAACACGGTCAATGATAGCATTCTCAAACTTCTCTGTAGGTCTGAATGACTTCTCAATTACACCGCCACTCTTAATATTCTTTAACTTTGTTCTTACGAACGCAGCACCCTTTCCTGGTTTTACATGCTGGAATTCAATTATCTGATAAATGTTACCCTCCATCTCAATAGTAACACCATTTCTAAAATCACCCGCTGTTGTCATCTTGGGATTTCCTCCTTAACGTTAATCGTATTCTAATATATAATAAACTAGTTTTTCATTTTTTTCAACATCTTTTTATAAGATACTGCCATAAATTCAATAAATTCCTGCCTGTATGCTTCAATTAAACAAAAAACAACCGTTTTATTATCTCTTGATTCACATCCGGCACAAATTGTTCTTAAAAAATTGATTACCCTTCGAACACAATAAAAGGAATCATCATCTCTTCTTCTGTCAGGCTTCCGTGCATACTCACCCATCTCTCATCATTAAAGTATATTGTGAGATTATCTGTTGCAATTGCTAAATAGTCGCCCAGCATTGATCTGAAATTCTCATGATGCTTTCCTGTGCCAAAAAGATTCTTATTTATTGCCTCTTCCATTGGCATAAGCAAAAATTTGTCTCCAAATGCTTTCTTAAATTCTTTTTCAAATATTTCTTTTTTATCTTCCTTTATAAAGAAATTTAGAACTCTTGGCTCCAATGAAGGCAATCGAACCAGACAGTCGCAAATCTGTGGATAATCCTGCAATACTGCATAACCAGTATCAATATGTCCATGATCTGCCGTAACAATAATAAGTGTATCTTCCAATTCGTCAGCAAGCTCACTTACCTTCTTTTCAATATTTCTAAGAGTTTCTTTTACAATATCCGAACCGCATCCATAGTTGTGTAAAACCCCATCCGGCTGATTCCAATAAGCATAGATGTATTTTGGGTCAGGTTCTTCACACAATTCTTTAACCAGGGCACATATCTCTTCAATACTTTTGGGATAAGGGTCAAAAAACGGAGCACATAAATATGCCTTACCGCCAGCTTTGTTTATTGTTGTTACTATATTTTCATACGGTGTTACTGTCCACGCAACGTTATAGTCCGCTGCCGGTTCTTCAGTACCCTGAACAGTATTCATAAACACTGTTACATTCTTGTCTACCTGCGGATAATAGCAATCCCAGCCCAGCCAGCTATGTTCGCAAGGCTGTAACCCGGACAGGGCAGAGGTTGTTGCTGCTACTGTTGTTGATAAAAAAACCGATTTGTAAATTCCCGCAAGATGACTTCTAAAAGGGTCCTTCTCATCAAGCACACTTTCCAAAATAGATTTGCCCATTCCGTCAAGAATAAGAACTACAACATTCTTATAGTCTTTTTGCAAATATTTATCAGCAAGAGATAAAGACCCACCCACTGTCGGAATGCCCCATTTCTTCAAAACAGAATTGGGAAGATTAGCTATACAATTTTCGTAATCAGGCCAAACTAATTTTTTCTTTTCTGTCATACTTTCCCCTTCCCTGACTAATTACAGATGATATGAATATTTTCTATCAATCTTTGTCTAGTAATCGTTTTTGTGATGCCAACCCCAAAAGAAGGACAATAATATCATCAATCGGTCCCGGTGCTATATCTATCGGTGACACAATATACACCAAAACAATTATAGCTATTAAAACTTTCAATAACCCCTTCATCGCATGCACCTCCCTTATTTATTCTTACTTTCACTTCAAATTTTGTTTATAGTATACCAAATATCAAAGTTAAGTTCAAATAATGTTTTTCATTTCGTCACTGTTTTGTTTATCTCCGATTTTGAAATATATATAATACTATAAAACCCATGCACCTGCATACCTGCAAGCACATGGGCCTATTCACACTTTCATATGATATCTGACGTCTCTGTCTTCAAATTATATGTAATCTGTCACACCAATAAATGTGAAATTACATGATTCTCTTTTTATAATATGCAAGTACAATTTTCTCAAAAAATCTCTTAACCACTATATTGAACTTTTCATGCTTATCTATCTGTTTTACCAATATACTGTAGATACCGGAACGTCTCGCACCCCAGACATCAGTAAAAAGCTGGTCTCCAATAAACACCACATCATCAATACTAAGGCCCATTTCAGCAACCCCCTGCATATATCCGCTTCTTTTCGGTTTCCATGCATTTGCTACATACTGTGTTTTAACAGCCTCTGCAAAGGGTTTTACACGGGTTTCATTATTATTTGAAATAAGACAAGTCTTAAATCCCAGACTTCTTAACTTTTCGAACAACTCAACAACCCGCTCATCAGCAGGAGCATCATGTGCAACAAGTGTATTATCTATATCAAACAGAATACCTCTTTTCCCCGATTCATACAACTCATTAAAATCAATGGTATATGTAATATCAGTAAACCGGTCAGGGCAAAGTCTCATTAGTCCTATCATCACTATCTCCTTCTATATATCTTCTCCAGCTCATCAAAGAATGTATTAACATCTTTAAATTCTCTGTAAACTGAAGCAAATCGCACATAAGCAACATCATCCAGTGCTTTAAGCTTATCCATAACAAGTTCACCAATAAATGATGTAGTTACCTCTTTGTCTGACATATTAAAAATCTCACTCTCAACAGCATTAACAAGCTCGTCTATCTGAGTTCTTGAAACAGGTCTTTTATGGCAGGCTCTAAAAATACCCCCCTCCAACTTTGAACGGTCATACGCTACTCTTGTGCTGTCTTTCTTTACTATCATCAAAGGGATAGTTTCTATCTTCTCAAATGTAGTAAATCTCTTACCGCAATTGTCACATTGTCTGCGTCGTCTTATTGCATTTGAATCCTCTACCGACCTGGAATCAACTACTCGTATATTATCGTCATTACAATACGGACACTTCATCTGTTACCCCTCCATTATATACACTCCATTCATTATAAAAGCTACATAATTTGGTGTCAATTAATATTTACTCTTTTAGCACTTTCTTACACATTCTTCCGGATTGATCTCCACAAGCACAATATCTTCACCTATCTGTCTTACACATTTAAATGGAACAACAAATTCGCAGTCTCTTCCGAACAAACCGCCAAAATGCCCCGGCCCCGGTATAATAAACGCTTCGACACAGCCGTTTTTCTCATTAAACTCTATGTCAGCTATACAACCAAGTCGCTTGCAGTCACATATATTGATAACTTCCTTTTGCCTTAAACATATAAGCCTCATAAAAACTCATTCTCCTAAATATAGACAATAGCAAAACATACCTTTACATAAATACAGTTTTTATTCTGCACTGCAAATTGTTTTTCCTGCTCTTCCTATATAATATGAGATTACATAATGGGACGTTATTATTATTAAGCAAAAGCTGCCACACTAGTTCCTGCTGAATTCCTCTAACACAAGTCCCGGATTTCTGTCAAGCACCATACCAACACTCCAGCTGTTAGCAAAGAGTAATAATGGGTTATCCTTCATGTCCTTTACTCGCTTCATGTCGGAAGTACCCTGTATACGGTTTACATCAATCTCGTCTTTATTTGCAATCCAGCGTATATATTCGTATGGAAGCGGTTCAAGTCTTACTTCAACATTGTATTCATTGTTAAGTCTGTAGAGCAATACATCAAACTGAAGCACACCTACTACACCTACTATTATCTCCTCCATACCGGTATTAAATTCCTGGAATATCTGGATAGCACCCTCCTGAGCAATCTGGGTAACACCCTTAATGAACTGCTTACGCTTCATGGTATCTAACTGGCGCAGTCTTGCAAAATGCTCCGGTGCAAATGTAGGTATTCCCTCGTACTCGAACTTCTTGGCTGAAGTTGTAAGTGTATCACCTATTGAGAAGATACCCGGATCAAATACACCTATAATATCTCCGGCATAAGCCTCTTCTATAATCTTTCTCTCCTGGGCCATCATCTGCTGAGGCTGGCTTAACTTAATCTTTCTGCCACCCTGAATATGATTTACCTCCATACCGGCGGTAAATTTACCGGAACAAATTCTCATAAAGGCAATTCTGTCACGGTGAGCCTTGTTCATATTCGCCTGAATCTTAAATACAAAGGCTGAGAAGTTATCGTCAAACGGAGAAACTTCTCCAATGTCAGCCTTTCTTGCAAGCGGTGCAGTAGTCATCTTAAGAAAATGCTCAAGGAAAGTCTCAACACCAAAATTAGTCAAAGCTGAACCGAAGAATACCGGTGAAAGCTCACCACGGCTTACCTTCTCCATATCAAACTCCTGACCGGCACCATCAAGAAGTTCTATGTCATCCTGAAGCTGGTTATATAACAACTCGCCTAAAAGCTCCTTTGCTTCATCTGAATCTGCTGGAAGCTCGGTAGAAGCAACCTCCTTCTGACCATTCATTGCCGCAGTAAAGGTAGTAATATTGTGAGTGTTTCTGTCGTAAACACCCTTAAACTCCTTGCCACAGCCAATAGGCCAGTTAATAGGGCAGGTGCTGATACCAAGCACCTCTTCAATCTCATCCATAAGCTCGAATGGGTCATTGGCCTCTCTGTCCATCTTATTTATAAATGTAAATATAGGTATGTTTCTTAACAGACAAACCTTAAACAACTTAATAGTCTGGGCCTCAACACCCTTTGAAGCATCGATTACCATTACCGCAGAGTCTGCTGCCATAAGGGTTCTGTAAGTATCCTCGGAGAAATCCTGATGTCCCGGAGTATCCAGAATATTAATACAATAGCCATCGTAATTAAACTGAAGTACTGAAGATGTTACGGAGATACCTCTCTCCTTTTCAATCTCCATCCAGTCTGAAACGGCGTGCTTTGCAGTCTTCTTTCCCTTTACTGAGCCTGCCAGGTTGATAGCACCTCCGTAAAGCAAAAACTTCTCTGTAAGGGTAGTTTTACCTGCATCCGGGTGAGATATTATGGCAAAGGTTCTTCTTTTCTCAATATTGCTTCTTAAATCAGACACTTAAGTCTTCCTCCTTATGTTCATATTAAAAATCCTAGTTAGTTTTATTGTATTATAGCATCGGTGCGAAAAGCCTTAACACAGCCTGTAATAACTTTACATACCATGGAATTGCCTTTATGAAAGCTTCATCTACTTCTATGGTCTGACTTTCAATGGTCTTCATATAGTCTTCATACAATTGGCCTGCTGCATCTGCACCGTACACAAATGTACCACATTCGAAGTGAAGATACAAGCTTCTAAAATCAAGATTTATACTTCCGATAACAGCTTTTGTATCGTCACTCACACAACACTTGGAATGAAGGAAGCCTGGAAGATACTCATATACCCTTACTCCCGAATCAATTAACTGCTTATAATATGAACGGGTGAGCATAAATACGAACTTTTTGTCCGGAACATGCGGAGTCATAATTCTTACATCTACACCGCTTCTTGCAGCCACTAAAAGGGCTCTCATAAGCTCATCATCAATTATAAGATATGGTGTATAAAAATATACATACTTCTTAGCACTGTTAACTATGCTTAAATAAACATTTTCCGCAACCTGCTCTGCATCAAAGGGCATATCACCAAAAGGCTGTACATATCCTCTTGGATTGTCTACAGGTATATCCTTCGCCTTTATCAGGTACTGGTCAAAATCTTTATCAGTGAACTCTATACTATTCCATGTGCTAAGAAACATCGCCGTAAGATTCCATACAGCCTCACCTTTTATCATGATACCGGCATCCTTCCAAAAACCATACTTGCTGATATGATTTATGTATTCATCCGCCATGTTAATACCGCCGGTAAAACCTACCTTACCATCTATTACAGTTATCTTTCTATGGTCACGGTTATTATGAATTGCCGACAATACAGGATAAACCGGATTGAAAGACCTGCACAAAATTCCCTTTGTTCTCAGCTTCTTCTCATAAGCGAAAGGCAAGAGACATATACAGCCCATATCATCATAAATAATTCTGACTTCAACACCTTCTGCAACTTTTCGCTCAAGTATCTCCATCACTGTATCCCACATCAAGCCTTTATTTATAATGAAATATTCAATAAAAATAAACTTCTCTGCTTTTTCCAGCTCAATGCAAATCTGCTTAAAATATTCTTCTCCTGAAGGAAAATATTTTGTCTCACAGTTATCATAAATCGGAGCCTGTGCGCAGTTATCCAGATATACAGCTATTCTCTTAGCATCAGCATCTTCTGATTCTAACCTTTTTAACACACTTGCATCCTGAGACTCAATATATTTAATATGTTCATCAATTTTGTTAAACTTATTTAAAAAGTGTCTTGATATAGTTTTTCCGCCAAACAGCAGAAAAAGCACCGGTCCTATTAAAGGTACTCCTAAAACAACTGTAGTCCAGGACAATTTATATGATGAATTGGATCTTTGCCTTACGATTATTATTGTAAGTATGGCCGCAATACACGAAGATGCCACAGTAACATAAGCATAATATGGACCACTGATTTTTAATATCGCATACACAATCCACACAAGCTGAAAAAGTACAATAAGGGCTACCCATAAAACTCGGCTTATAAGAAATCTGATTAATTTATGCATTACGGTCTCCTTTCGTAAAATCTATTCTTTGTTGTAAAACATTTTATATTATGATATATTATGACTAAAGTTAAAAAACTCTATAAAATCTTTTATTTTATATATGATTAAATCATTTGATTCAAATATATTATAGATAAGGAGAATATATATGATACTTGCAATTGATATTGGTAACAGCAATATTGTAATTGGCTGTATTGATGAATCTAAAACCTACTTTACAGACAGGCTTGCAACTGATACACAGAAGACTGCTGCCGAATATGCTATCTTGTTTAAAAACATTCTTGAGCTTAACAACATTGCCAAGAGTGATATTGATGGCGCTATAATTTCTTCAGTAGTACCGCCTATCTCAAATACAATTATTCAGGCAATTGAAAAGGTAACCGGCATTACCGCCATGGTTATAGGTCCGGGAGTAAAGACCGGATTAAACATCAAAATAGACAACCCGGCCCAGCTTGGAAGCGACCTTGTCGTTGCCGCTGTAGCAGCAATGGACGAATACCCTCTTCCGTTAATCATTATTGATATGGGTACCGCTACTACCATCTCCTGCGTAGATTCTAAAGGCAACTTCCTTGGAGGAGCAATAATTCCGGGAGTTATGGTTTCCTTAGAATCACTGATCAACCGTACCTCACAGCTTCCGAAAATCAGTCTTGAAGCTCCTAAGAAAGCAATCGGAAGCAATACTATCGACTGCATGAAGAGCGGCTTGGTCCTTGCTAATGCCTCTATGCTTGATGGTATGATTGAGAAGATGCAGGCTGAACTCGACAAAAAAGCTACAGTTGTAGCAACCGGCGGCCTCTCTCAATTTATTATTCCTCATTGCAAAAAAGATATTATATACAATGACGCCCTGTTATTAAGAGGTTTGTGGCTTATTTACCAGAAAAACCAATAGATAACATTATATCTTTACACGGTATAATTGTCAAACCGATATATGTATCGTAAAACTGTGGTTAATATATCAATTTCTGCTACTTTATCATATGATAACAGCACATTTAAGAATACAGAATGTACAAAACCGTCTTTTATCTTACATCCCCTACTGGCGTAGGGCTTATAAGTAAAAGACGGTTATTTTTTATTTTATTGTAACAACCCTCATTACATTAGTCTCGCCGCGTTCACCGATACTTACATTCACCGTAGGAAGACCTGCCGTAAGAATTGCTATATCTCCCTTTTTAATAATACCTGACTCTCTCGCCGCCTCCACCGACTGGCTCATAATATCATTGGTATCATCATACTGGACTGTCTTTAACGGTTTAACACCCCAGTATATCTGCATAGTTCTAAGAACACTTTCTCTTGGAGATGTGCCTAATACAATCGCCTCCGGCCTAAACTGTGACACCAGTCTTGCAGTAAAACCACTCATGGTCGGAGTAATAATAGCCTTGGCATTAAGATGGGAGGCCGTGGCAACTGTAGCATAAGCAACTGCACTGGAAGTATCCTTTTTTCGAAACATATGCTTTTTATGAAGCAGCATGTCATACTCCAGATGCTGCTCTGTAGATTCAGCAATCTGTCCCATCATCTTTAATGCTTCCAACGGGTACTTACCTACTGCCGATTCTCCCGATAACATAACCACATCAGTACCATCGTAAATAGCATTGGCCACATCAGTTACCTCAGCTCTTGTAGGCCTTGGATTTCTTATCATGGAGTCTAGCATCTGTGTTGCAGTAATTACCGGCTTAAAAGCATCATTGCACTTCTTTATAATCATCTTCTGGATATAAGGTACCTGCTCAGCGGGAATTTCAACCCCCATATCACCTCTGGCAACCATGATGCCGTCGCTGGCTTTTATAATAGAGTCGATATTATCAATACCTTCTTTATTTTCAATCTTGGCAATTACTCTGATATCAGACTTATGCTCTCTTAAAATATCCTTGATTTCATATATACAGTCTGCATTTCGCACAAAGGATGCCGCAATAAAATCAAACTCATGGCTTATACCAAATAATATGTCTGACTTGTCTTTATCTGTTATTCCGGGAAGTCTCACTCTTACATTAGGAACATTAACACCCTTACGCTCTCCCAGCTCGCCACCATTAATTATTTCACATATAATCTCCGTCCGGCTTTTTGAAATCACCTTAAGCTCTATAAGGCCATCATCAATAAGAATACTATTACCTTCTTCAACATCTTCCGGAAGGCCATCATAATTAATTGATATCCGGTCCTTATTTCCCTCAATCTCTTCAGTGGTAAGAATTATGGTGTCGCCTTCGTGCAGAATCACTTTATTACCGCCAAAAAGCACTCCGGTTCTAATCTCAGGACCCTTGGTATCGAGAAGTGAAGCCACCGGAATACCAGTGGCCTCGCGAACTTCTTTTATCATGTTAAGTCTTCTCTCATGCTCTTCATAAGAACCATGAGAAAAGTTAAATCTGGCTATATCCATGCCGCTGCGTGCCATAGACTTTAACAGTTCAATGTTATCATCAATGTTAGGCCCAAGGGTGCAAATAATCTTCGTCTTTTTCATATAAATCTTCAACACCTTTTCTTAAATTTACTAATATAAAATGCGGCCGCACAGCTCTGGCTATATTATTTATTTATTATCGTCAGTAATATGAACATGGGTATACAGATGCTCCATACAATATTCTCTTCCCCCCAGACACTTAGAGCAATATCTGAACTCTAAATCAGTATTGTCAATATCAGTCTGCCCACAAATAGTACATTTATGATTGTGCTGTCCAAACTTCATCTGGGCTGTCATCATCTCTGTCTTAAACTTTACTTTCTGCTTCATGACCTTAGGCGAAGCCCACTGCTGCTTCCTCGTCACAATAAAGAACACAATAAAATTAAGAGTACACATAACTATCATAAGTGCTGTTGCCCAGTCTTTGCTGATAATAGCCATTACAAAACTAATTACAAACACTAAGCTTTCAATTATACCCAATACTTTTGCCTTAATCGGAATAAGGTATAACAGTAAAAACTTAGTATCAGGAAATGTTGCCGCAAAAGCAATAAACAATGACCAATTCAAATACTCAGTCGTAACAAGTGCAGACCCATGCCATATAAAATAAACAATAAAAGCTCCAATTATATGGAACAATATGCCTGATATAAAGTAAACATTAAATCTAAAGCTTCCCCATACACGCTCTAAAGTACTTCCGATATTGTAGAACACATATGTCATAACCAATGACCAGAATATACCGCCTCCTGTTGGGTAAACAATAAATGTTACCAGTCTCCACACTTCACCATGCAAAATCTCCTGAATATTTAACGATAAATGAAGCCAGTAAAAACCAGGATCAACAACGCTGATAACCAACCCAACTCCATATAAAATTGTAATGTAAAGCATCAGATTCTTTACAGCATATTTATTCATTTTTCTTTCAAACTTTCCAAACCAGTTCAATGCTACAACCTCTTTCTTATTATATCAAACAATTGATTTTTAATTCTCTTCAAACAATCTAATTATATGTATTATCTATTGCTTTGTCAAACCCTTACAACTTATCTTTAGTATATATTTATAAAGTAATAAAAAGTTAATTTTCATCTTGAAATAATGGTATTTTGTACATAAATAATTTATTTTTTTTAAACTTTTTTAAATTTTCGCCATATTGCAATTAAAATTCAAAAGTAATATAATTATCAAGATTGTTTGCTTTAGCAAGATGATTTATTAAACTGTAATTCATTCTGTTTAAGCATATTGATAGACGCATTCTGCGTACTATACACAATAAAGAAATGGGTGTGATGTATGACAAATTATAAGACACTCGGAATAGATATTGGTTCCACTACTGTTAAAATTGCAATTCTTGACGAGAATAACCAGCTTCTATTTTCCGAATACAAAAGACACTATGCAAATATTCAGGAAACATTAGCCCTGCTGCTTGACATGGCAATGGATAAACTTGGCGATGTGACCCTCTGTCCTGTTATTACAGGCTCCGGTGGTCTTACTATTTCCAAGCATCTTAATACGCCTTTCGTTCAGGAAGTAGTTGCAGTATCAACATCTCTTGAAGATTATGCACCTCATACCGACGTTGCTATCGAGCTTGGCGGCGAGGACGCTAAGATTATTTATTTTACAAACGGTATTGACCAGAGAATGAATGGTATCTGTGCCGGTGGTACAGGTTCATTTATTGACCAGATGGCTTCTCTTTTACAGACTGACGCTGCCGGTCTCAATGAATATGCCAAGAATTACAAGGCTATCTATCCTATTGCCGCCAGATGCGGTGTATTTGCTAAAACTGATATCCAGCCACTTATCAACGAGGGAGCTACCAAGGAAGACCTTGCAGCATCTATCTTCCAGGCTGTAGTTAACCAGACCATCAGCGGTCTTGCCTGTGGTAAGCCTATCCGCGGAAAGGTCGCATTCTTAGGCGGTCCGCTCTACTTCCTTACTGAGTTAAAGGCAGCATTTATTAGAACTCTTAATCTTAACGATGACATGGTAGTTGCACCGGAAAATCCACATCTTTTCGCTGCTATTGGTGCTGCCATGAATGCAAAGCCTGAGACTAACGTATCTATCAAAGATTTATACGACAGGCTTAACACCGGTATTGAGATGGACTTTGAGATTAAAAGACTTGACCCTCTCTTTAAGAACTTCGATGAATACAATTCATTTATTGATCGTCATAGTAAACACTCTGTTAAAAAAGCTGAATTATCTACATATAGCGGCAACTGTTATTTAGGAATAGATGCGGGCTCAACCACTACAAAGGTTGCTCTCGTAGGTGAAGATGGTACTCTTCTCTACTCTTTCTATTCAAATAATAACGGCAGCCCTCTTGCAACTACAATCCGCGCCATGGAAGAAATCAACGAGCTTCTTCCTAAAGACGCTAAGATTGTGTACTCCTGCTCTACCGGCTACGGTGAAGCGCTTATTAAGGCAGCACTTATGCTTGATGAAGGCGAGGTTGAGACTGTATCTCATTATTATGCTGCTTCTTTCTTTGAGCCTGACGTAGACTGTATCCTTGATATCGGTGGTCAGGATATGAAGTGTATTAAGATTAGAAATCACACCGTTGACAACGTGCTTCTTAACGAGGCCTGCTCCTCGGGCTGTGGTTCATTTATCGAAACCTTTGCAAAGTCCCTCAACTTCAGTGTAGAGGATTTTGCCCAGGAGGCTTTATTTGCCCAGAACCCAATTGATCTCGGTACCCGCTGTACCGTATTTATGAATTCCAATGTAAAACAGGCACAGAAGGAAGGGGCTTCCGTTGCTGATATTTCTGCCGGTCTTGCTTACTCAGTAATAAAAAATGCTCTTTTCAAGGTTATTAAGATTACCAATGCCAAGGACCTTGGAAAAAAAGTTGTTGTTCAGGGTGGTACCTTCTACAATAACGCTGTTCTTAAGAGTTTCGAAAATATCGCAGGCTGTGAAGCAGTCCGTCCGGACATTGCAGGTATCATGGGTGCTTTTGGTGCAGCCCTAGTTGCCCGTGAAAGATACGACGCTTCAAAGACTACCACTATGCTTCCTATCGAAGACATACTTAACTTAACCTTTGAAACATCTCTTACAAGATGTAAGGGCTGTACAAATAACTGCCTGCTGACTATTAATAAGTTCAGTAACGGCAGACGATACATAACAGGTAACAGATGCGAGCGTGGTGTAGGCGGCGAAAAGAACAAAGACAACGTACCTAACCTCTTTGAATACAAATATCAGAGAATGTTTAACTACGAGCCTTTAAGCGAAGAAGAAGCTACCCGTGGCACTGTAGGTATACCTCGTGTACTTAATATGTATGAGAACTATCCTTTCTGGGCTACCTTCTTTAAGAAATTAGGCTTTAGAACAGTACTTTCACCAGATTCCTCCCGTAAGATTTACGAGCTTGGTATCGAATCAATTCCAAGCGAATCCGAGTGCTACCCGGCAAAGCTGGCTCATGGTCATATCAGCTGGCTTATAAATAACGGTATCAAATTTATCTTCTACCCTTGTATACCTTACGAGCGCAACGAAACAAAGGAGGCACAGAACCATTACAACTGCCCTATCGTTACCTCTTACCCTGAGAACATCAAGAACAACGTTGAAGAGCTCCGTGACAACGATATAAAGTTCATGAATCCATTTATGGCATTCACTGATGAGAATATTCTTACAAAGAGACTTGTAGATATATTCACCAAGGAATTCTCTATTTCGGCTTCAGAAGTAAGCACTGCTGCCCATGCGGCATGGAATGAGCTTATTTCCTCCCGTAAAGATATGATGAAGAAGGGTGAAGAAACCCTTGAATACTTAAAAGAGACCGGCCGCCGAGGAATTGTGCTTGCCGGCCGTCCATACCACGTTGACCCGGAAATCAACCACGGTATTCCTGAATTAATCAACTCCTACGGTATTGCAGTCTTAACTGAGGACTCTATTTCCCACCTTGCTAAGGTAGAGAGACCTATCGTAGTTATGGACCAGTGGATGTATCACTCAAGACTTTACTCTGCGGCAAGCTTTGTAAAGACTCAGGATAACTTGGATTTAATCCAGCTCAATTCCTTTGGCTGTGGTCTTGATGCGGTAACTACCGACCAGGTGAATGATATCCTCACAGGTTCAGACAAGATTTATACAGTCCTTAAAATCGACGAGGTAAATAACTTAGGAGCAGCCAGAATACGTATCCGTTCACTCATCTCTGCAATCCGCGTCCGTGAAGCGAAGATGGAGAAAAGAACTATTAACTCCGCAGCTATTGAGCGTGTTGAATTCACACAGGAAATGAGAGAATCCGGTTATACCATTCTCTTCCCACAGATGTCTCCTATACATTTTGATATATTAGAGCCGGCACTTCGCTCCTGCGGCTATAATTTAGTTGCTCTGCCGGAATCCCAGAGTGGTCGTTCAGCAGTTGATATAGGACTTCAGTATGTTAATAATGATGCCTGCTATCCTTCTCTTATCGTTATCGGTCAGATTATGGAGGCACTGCTTTCAGACAGATACGATGTAAATAAAACTGCGGTTATCATAACCCAGACCGGTGGCGGCTGTCGTGCTTCAAACTATATTGGTTTTATACGCCGTGCCCTTAAGAAAGCCGGCATGGAGCAGATTCCGGTTATATCCTTAAGTGTACAGGGCATCGAAAAGAATTCAGGCCTTAAGTACACTGTACCAATGCTTATGAAGGCTATGCAGGCCATAATTTACGGTGATATATTTATGAGGGCTCTCTACAGAGTACGTCCTTATGAACTGGAACCAGGCTCTGCAAATGCATTGCACGAAAAGTGGAAAGCAAGATGTATTAAATCTCTCACAAAGAAGAGCGTTGCAATGGGTGAATACAAGAAGAACATCAGAGGTATCATTCGAGACTTTGATAACCTTCCTATTGATGAGAATTTAAAGAAGCCTCGTGTTGGTATTGTCGGAGAAATTCTTGTTAAGTTCCTTCCTCTGGCTAACAACCACCTGGTTGAACTCCTTGAGCAGGAAGGTGCTGAAGCAGTAATGCCGGACCTTATGGACTTCTTATTGTACAGTTTCTACAATACAAACTTCAAGGCAGACAACCTCGGTACCAAGCGTTCTACTGCCATGCTTTGTAACCTGGGTATCAGGTTCATCGAATACATGCGTAGTACCGCAAGAAAAGAATTTGAAAAGAGCAAGCGTTTCGACCCGCCTGCAAGAATTGAGAAGCTGGCTAACTATGCAAAGGACTTCGTATCTCTCGGTAACCAGACCGGTGAAGGCTGGTTCTTAACCGGTGAAATGCTCGAGCTGATACACAGCGGTGCACCGAATATCGTATGTACCCAGCCATTTGCCTGCCTTCCTAACCACATCGTAGGTAAGGGAGTTATTAAGGAGCTGAGACATCAGTATCCTGATTCAAATATAATCGCTGTAGACTACGACCCTGGTGCCAGCGAGGTAAACCAGCTTAACCGAATTAAGCTCATGCTTTCTACAGCACAGAAGAATATGAAGAAGCAGGAGAATAATTAATACATATATTCTAAAAGAGCAGCAATAGATGACCCATCTACTGCTGCTTCTTTGGTTCGTGTAAAATTATAAATTATTCTTCTATAAACCTTCCAACTGCTAATACATTTTCCACAACATCTTCGAATCGCAGATGTGATGAATAGGCATTTTCTGCTATGTAGTTATTCCAAAGCTTACGTAGAGCTTCTTCTTCACGAATTTCTTCACAGATTTCCTTATATTCTGTCAGCTCTTCCAGTGAACCTCTCTTAATCGCTGTATGCTTTACCGCAAGTCTGAGAATATCTTTTCGAACTTCTGCTTTCCTGGTTTGGAACAAAACAAACAGATCATAAAAATCTCTAGCTCTGGTATTTCCAATATTTCTCCTTATGATTGTTTCATACTTCTCAGCAAGAATCGTCTCAAGTGTATATGCCATTACAGGAACCAACTTCTCCTCAAACATCATCTTATAAGAATACTCAACAGCAGCCGGTGTTATCTTATCTCCGGTTGTTATATCTATTTTCATGGGATTATTTACTTTCCCATAGCTAGCCTTTAAATGTACACGAAAATTATTATATACATCGTCATCTCGTATTGGCTCCATTTTTATAAAATCAAATACTATACTATCATTAACATCAATTGAAATAATCTTTTTGATAATATCTCGTATTGCACCTTCTTCCATAGGAATTCCTCTGACAGTCGTATCCATATCCATTGTAGTACGCTCAGTAATCCCAATCATAGATGAAATCAAAAGTCCACCTTTCAAAATAAAATTCCCTTTATATTCGGAAACTGATAATCTCTCCAGTATTCTTTCAAACAAGAACATCTGTAACACCTCTTGTGGTAAGAGATTATTCTTCTTTGCAATATTGCGAATCGCACCCTTTAACTGTTCCGGTGTCTTCATAAGAATTCTCCTTTACGTTAATATGTCCATATAGTCACGAATTTTATCTTCTATCCTAAATAACTTCGCATATTTAAGTATTCTTCTTATGTTATATTGTCCGCTAAAATACTCCTTAATAGCCTGAATATATAGTTGTTTATCTACTTGTCTCTTTAGCATCACCATATCGCAAATACATCTTTCTTTGTCGTACAACAATACTTTATTACCAAAACTATTCTCTGTCTCTGTAATGCCGATATTCCATACATCCTTTTGTACATAATGAAATTTCACCTTAGGATTATCTTTTTTTATTCTCGTACTGTTAAATCCCTGAGGAACAGTCACACTAATTACATGTGGAACACGGTCGGACATTCCCCATAAGTAAAGTGCTGTTCCATAAGAAAAAATCATTTTTTCACTTCTCTTTTGTAACATTGCATATTCGTCCGGAAATTCCGATGCCAGAGAATATATTCCCTTTGACTCCTTAATAAGTTTTCCTTCATCTACAAACCTTTTTATTACACCTCTGTATATACCTGCATCCTCTACCTGTTTTGTTTCAATTATTCCGGAAGATTTTTCGCCAATTTCAGTTATTGTTCTAAATATCTCATCAAAATTGTTTCTACCAGACATAGCATTCACCGCCTTTCGTTTACAACCGTGCTTTTATTTTATCATTTTAAATACCGATTGTAAACAGTTATATATTATATTAATACATATAATATTAAAAATACCATTTCTATTTTATTTTGGTTTTTCTGTTTGCATCTGTTTTGCTGGGATTTTGTTTTATAATTAATTTTCAAAATAATATTTACTTATAAACGTAAAGCACCTATAAAATATAGATCCCATACGATCCATTATTCTATAGGCACTTTACAAAAAGTATTATTTAATTCATTTATGACAACACAAAACGTTAATACTCATACAATTCACTATTTTTTTTATATACTATTTCATATAATTTCTTATACAATACATAACTAATCTACCAATAACGAGGATATTCTTCATATTTTTCAAGAGAAACATTAAAGACTCCATCCCCCTGATAAAGCACATTATATCTTATCTCTGCAATTTCACGTTGCACTCCCTCTGGATATTCATTAACAATCATTCCTATGGTCATTGGTTTTCCACTGCCTAATGTTACGCTTTCCCACATTCCCCATTTCACCATAGGTTGACCTTCAGCAATTAACATCCCTGAACACATTCCTGTCAATATATCTTCATCAACAGGATTCTCAACTTCAGACCACTCATATTCACTGCTGTAATGCTGTGATATAATCTCTGTTACAGTATCCGAAAAATCAGCAAACTTTAAGCAATATAATTCAAAACTATCCTGTGTTTTATTGTAATCAAACACAAACAGCTTATCATTCATATATGCACTACCACGATCCATTATAAATGAACATGCAAGCTCTATATCACCATCATCATCAAAGTCTCCTTCAATATAATGTACAGGATCTACAAAAGAATAACCATACTCTTCATAACACTCTATGTCACTTATTATTTCGTAAAATAGCACTCGGTCATTATACACAACATATTTGTCGCCGGTTTTTAAAATAATATTATTATTAGAATTACAAATACTTTCATCCTTATATGTATAAAGCTCCATATCACTTTCCTGACACTCATATATGCTTAATAACTCATAGTCCGGCTCATCCATAACTCTATCTATATCACATTTTATGCCTTGAACGGTAAAATCATCCAAACCTATTGTAACGTCCTGTATATCTGTACTATTTTCAGTAGTTACCTCTACGCTATTTTCAATAACTTTCTCCGTTGTCATTTGGTCTTCACCGTTACCTGCAATCTGATTATTGCTTTTACAACCTGCGAACAAAAGTACTGTTACTACAAGCAAAAGAATACTTTTTTTCATAATCTATCGTTTACCTTTCTTATTTAAAGCACTTTTTATTACTATCAAAAAATCGTATTGTACCGACATGGCATTCTCTTAAACCTTCACCCTTGTTAATTATACTATCATTATAATAATAACGTAACATGTTTTTGTCACCCATCCGTCACCACCAGAATCTCATCAACAGACACATTAAACACTGCTGCCAAAACCACCAGATTATCAACTAAAGGTAGTGCTGTTCCATGCTGCCACTTGTAAATTGCCTGAGGCGTTGTAAAACCGAAAATACTCTGAAGCTCTTTTACTGATAACCCGCAACGCTCTCTTAATTTTGTAATATTCTCTCCTGTCTTAACCATATCAATGGTTGGAATTGTAATCATTTTAATCCTCCTATTCCGGCAACTAAGTCAGAATGGAAGGTAAAGTCATTAAATCTCAAATATACTTAGCTTCATCTCGATTATACGACTCATCAAATCAACCACAGGCTTAGTTTGCCTTAAAGTTATAAATTGGTTTCATTACATCAATAACTGTAACCGACTCCTCGATTACATCAATAATATCGGACAAGGACTTATACGCCATAGGTGCCTCGTCCAGTGTCTCCTCATTTACTGAGGTAGTATATACTCCCGCCATCTCCTGCCTGTACTCATCAAGGCTAAGCTGCTCTTTCGCTGCCCTTCTGGACATAATTCTTCCGGCTCCGTGAGGTGCAGAATAATTCCACTCCGGATTGCCTTTACCGATGGCAAGTACACTTCCATCCCTCATATTGATTGGAATCAACACCTTCTCGCCTTCATGGGCGGCAATTGCACCCTTTCTCAGTATCATTTCCTCTGTATCAATATAATTGTGAATTGTATGGAACGCCTCTGTGCCGGTAAGTCCCGCTCGCTCAAGTAACACTTCCGCAATCTTCTCACGATTTCTCTTGGCAAAACTCTGGCAAATCTCTACGTCAGCAAGATAATCCTCAAAATACTGACCATAAAGGAAACATAAGTCCTCCGGTATAGTAGTCTCTCTCATATTCCAGGAAATAGCCTGTAGAGCTGCCTGAATTTCCTTCCTCCTGCCCGCAGCCTTATACTCAGCAATAATTGCATCTCTCTCCGCAAAATATGTCTCCTTACCCTTATTAAGGTCAATTGCAAGCTGCTGATAAATATCTGCTACCTGCTTGCCAAGGTTTCTGCTGCCGGAGTGAATGACCAGATAATTGGTGCCGTCCTGGGCTCTGTCAACCTCAATAAAGTGATTTCCTCCGCCTAAAGTTCCAAGACTTCTTTCAAGCCTTTTTGTGTCCTTTAAACTTCTGTAGCAACGAAGCTTAGTAAGGTCAAACCTCTCCTGTCTACCTTCCCATACATTCATTCCTGAAGGAACAAAATGTGCCGCCTCATCAAGCTTTTCAAAGTCAATATCCTTCTCGGCAAGCTTCACCGTATACATACCGCATCCAATGTCCACGCCTACAATGTTTGGAACTGCTTTGTCTTTTACCGTCATTGTTGTACCGATAGTACAGCCCTTACCGGCGTGAACATCCGGCATAATTCTAATCTTACTGCCCTCGGTAAACTCGTAGTCACACATTCTCTTTATTTGCTCGATTGCCTCGTCTTCCACTACTTTAGCATAGCAGATGGCAGTATTTACTTTTCCCTTAATCTCAAACAAATCTAATCTCTCCTTTCAAATCATTCCCTACAGACAACTGTGGGATACTGTCCGTCAATAATTTATATACACAAACCTAGATTCTCTTATATTAAAAAAATCAGGCTTCTTTTATTATTGTTTCGATATAACAAAAACCGCCTACCTTCATATAAGATAAGCGGTCCATGATAAATCTTTCTATGCTCAAGATAATCATACAGTTATACTTCTTTGCCTATGCTTATATGAGTACACGAAATTAAACCCTGTTCTTTATCCAGAGCTTCGTAACGATCACTATTAAGATAGGCTATAAACATAACTGTATTCATCGAAAAAATCCTTTCCGGACAAGATAGTCCTTTTATCTTTTTAATGATGTTGGGTTCAAAAGGTATTTTGCCCCCATGATACCTACGGATTGTTACGCACTATGTGCTCCTGGTATCTTTTAAATAATATAGCACAGAAAAAATAATTTGTCATTATACCGGTGGTATAAAATTTGACATTTATTACACATCCAATATAATTATATCGATAATATTTATTTGTTGTAATAAACAGCTGCAACATCTTTTATTACATCATCTTCCGTCTTATCCACAGTAACATATTCCGATTTTGACAATGCTTTCAGTCTGTCAATTCTCTTCATAACAGAAAATAGTATAGCATTTTTTCTGAAATCATCTATATATTCTCCGGCATCTTTATACACTGTATATATCTCTTCTTCGATACCTTCTAACTTATCAAAATCAATCCAGTCAAAAGAAGTCACCAGTTTTAGCTGCTCCTCATGGTGTTTCTTAAAAGGCTTGCATTCTACTCCCTTACCCGAAATAATCTGACTCGAAAGTTTATCAAATCCTAGAGAAGAACCGCTATCAAAAATCGGCGCTGCACCAATCCATTCAAGAGTATTGGCATTACGAATCAAACCAAAATTATTCTGATGCCTGTCTTCATTGGCAATGATATAATCCAAAACAATCATCTGGTCTATGGCATGAACCATTCCTTTTACACCAAGCAGCTCACAACAATTCAAATAATGTCGGTAAACTGAAGTATTATTATCCTTTTTAGCAATCTGCATAACTCTCCATGCACTGACAAGCTCCGTATCCGGTGTTACAAAATCTTCACAGATACTATAAGGTTCCCCGCCATCCCACATCAATGTGTATGGTATATGTGGAATGCCTAGTCTTCTCATTATGACAGTTGCGATTACTTCATTAAATGGCTGTTGCATATATGGCGGACTTCCGGCTTTTATGAGGCATCGCTTCCCATTAATAATCTTCCATCTCTTCTTAAGGCATCCGTCAGATGTATTATCCGGAGAGTGAAAATCAAAACCATCAGTAATAACCGCCTTACCAAGTAATACATCGCCGATATCTTCTGAAAAAGAGTTTTCAAAGAAGTTTACCTCACTCCAAGCCACAACATTATCATGGGGCTTAACCCAATACTGATCGGATAAACTAAGACCCAAACATCTTGTAAGCAACATCCTCGTATTCTGTAAATTCAATGTTTCTAAAGCCCTATTAATACCGGAACGACTGGCAGGAATGGAGCGATCCAGCCACCATAAGTTAAGTGCACCACGATCTACTATCCCCTTATTAACCTGAACACCCACAGGTAAATGTGATTCGTTATAAACAGATATAATCTTATTAATATTACCGGTTGCTTCGTCAAGGTCAAGTTCTGCAACAGCAATATCTTTATGCATTAACACATATCTCATTCCTACCACCTCCAATCAAAAGACTTTTACTAATTATATCATATTTAATCTATCTATCAATTAAAACCGCTCATCTTATCCAAGACAAACGGTTTTATGCATATTTATTATATTATTTCTTATCACAGGTCACAATCTCTTTCCCTGCATGTGTAATTGATACCACATCCCCGCTCTTAAGAAGCAGCATATCCTCATGACTTCCTGCCTTTGCCCTGTAAATATCTTCTTTACTATCAATCAGATAAATATAGGTATCACCGTCAATAACTACATACTTAATATCAACTATCTCAATCGTGGTTTCGTCTGTTGCAACAGGTTCTTCTTCACTCTGCTCCGGAATCTCTGTCACTGCATCTCCGGTTCCAATCAGACTTCGATACTTTCTAATACATTCGTCCTGGGTTACAGCTGTAGTAACAAGATTATACTGTTCTACATTCACTGTTGCATAGAGTTTTACCAAACCGCTCGCATCCTTTAAAACCATAATATATGTAGGATGTCCGTCTACATTTATCAGGGATGGAAAACTTGCCTGATATCCCTTCTCCTGCACTTCGCCCTCTGCTGCAGCCATCGCTGAAGCCTCATCTGCACCGGAAATATTGTAATAATGTGCCTCACCGGTTCTCTCATTTGCCAGAAGGAAACCAATATTGGAACTGTCATTATTCACAGAGGTTACTCCGGTATAAATCCATATATCGCCGTCCTTTGCCACATATCCATAATCAGACACCGGTGTATCATCTGACTCATCCTCAGTCACTCTATATTCTGTCACCTGCTTGCAGCCTTTTTTACCAAATATGCTGTTCCAGAAACCATTCTGTAACTTTCCATACCAGTTATACTGCTCACAAATCAAATCTCCATCATATACATCATCTGCCCATATCGGAACATCGCTTAATGGAAAATATTCAAGGTCACCATTTACAGGATTTAAAATAATCGCACCCTTAACAGTAGTCGCACCAAAAATAATAGTTTTCTTATAAACTGTTGCAATATAGTATGGGTTGCCTTCTTCATCTACTTCGAAATGAAGATTGCCAAATATCTCTGTAGGATAATTCTTTCTGATATATCTAGAAGCATCCTGACCAAAATATGCAGAAGGTACATAAATCATACCTTCTTCGCAGGACTGATAAGAGGCTGACATTGAAACAGGGTCAACTAAAATATATCCCGGTGTTCCGTTTGACTTGTTATTCATCCACTTAAAGAATCCGGCATAATCCAACGCTGCAACCTTTTTAGGTGTTCCCTTGAAATCAATCTGTATATAATCATTTGATACATCATACTGGCTTACTACATGTGAAAGAGTACCAATTTCTCTGTCTCCAAGCATTCTGGCAGACTTTGTGTCCATCAATGCTATAACGTCAGTATTAAGTGACTCTGCCAAATCTTCTTCAAATACAGCTTCTTCTACTGTAATTAACTTAGAGTATTCTGAAGCATGAAAAACTGTAGTTCCTGCAAATCCGGCAAGTAACACTCCTAAAAACAGCACTATAGGAACTATAATGGTCTTATCCTGCTTAACTATATACTGAAACTCTTTATCTACTGTACATAAAGTAATATATTTTGCTATGGTAAAGGCAACACTTGCAAATATTATCATCGTCCAAAAGCCGACAGACTGAAGATTCCATGCCGGAATAAAGAAATAATTAATGAACAAAACCACAGCAACTGCCGTAATTATTCCAACTATCCAGGACTTTGTCTTTACTTCACTAATCGTTCTCTCTCGGTATGATTTATTATTTGATTTCTTCATACTTTAATATCCCCTCTCTAATCTAGTAATTTATATAAGTTTTTAGATATCACTGAACAAAAAGTATCATTGTACTCAGTAATTTATCTCATAAGAAAATAAGCCAACACTATAATACCAAGTATAATTCTATATACACCAAAAACCTTAAAGTCATGCTTCTTAATATAATCCATAAGGAACTTGATTGATATCATGGACACAACAAAGGCAACTATCATACCAACTATAAGTATAACTGCCTCAGATGCAGTGTAATTAAAGCCAAACTTCACAAGCTTTAATAAGCTGGCACCAAACATTATCGGAATTGACATGAAGAATGAAAACTCCGCCGCTGCTGTTCGTGACACTCCAAGAACCATTGAACCGATAATAGTTACTCCTGATCTGGATGTTCCGGGTATAAGCGAAAGCACCTGAATCATACCAATTGTAAATGCACCTGTATAAGACAACTCACCTACACTTTTTATAATAGGCTTTCTCTTCTTATTCCATATCTCAACAACAATAAAAAGCACACCATATATTATCAATGTGGCAGATACTACAAATCCATTATAAAAATGCGCATCAAACCAGTCATTAAACAATACACCAATAACACCGGCAGGAATACATCCGATAATAACCCTAAACCAAAGCTGCCATGTATCTTTTCTATAGTGGGAAGCAATCCAGTAAGGTATATGTACTTTCTTGCTAAATATGCTCATGGTTGTGTTCTTCTTTGCATTCTTATTAAATGCAAACGGATTAAGCTTTTCAAAGAACATTACACATACAGCAAGTATTGCTCCAAGCTGAATAACTACAAGGAACATCTCCCAGAATTCCTTTGAAACTTTAAGTGGGGTCAGCTCCTCCAAAAGAATCATATGTCCGGTACTACTGATTGGAAGCCACTCGGTAATACCTTCCACAATACCAAATAATATAACTTTTAATAATTCGATAAAATCCATAATTCTCCCTCTGCTTATCTATATAATATATTCTATCTGTTTCTAACATTCTCTATCTGCCAGTCGATAGGCTCGATGCCGTGACTCTTTAAAAATTCATTTGTCTGGCTGAAATGCTTACATCCCATAAATCCTCTGTAAGCAGATAATGGACTTGGGTGCGGTGCCTCTAAAATCAAATGCTTAGGATTGTTAAGCATACTTTTCTTCATCTGGGCAGGTCTGCCCCATAAGAGATACACTATCGGTCTGTCGATTTCATTCACCACACGAATTGCCGCATCGGTAAATTGTTCCCAGCCGATACCTCGATGTGAATTAGCCGCGTGAGCTCTTACTGTCAGTACAGTGTTGAGCAATAATACGCCCTGCTTAGCCCACTTCTCCAAATATCCGTTATCCGGTACATAGCAGCCTAAATCATCACGCAGTTCCTGATAAATGTTTACCAATGACGGTGGTATATCCACATCCGGCTTCACTGAAAAACAAAGCCCATGAGCCTGACCAACATTATGATAAGGGTCCTGACCTATAATTACAACCTTCACCTCTGACAGTGGAGTAAAATCAAAGGCATTAAATATATCATTTGAATCAGGGAATACCTGATAATTATTATATTCATCTCGAACCTTCTTATATAACTCAGCATAATAAGGCTTCTTAAATTCTGCTGAAAGCGGCACAAGCCAGTCATTTGCTATTGCACCCATTCTTTAAACTCCTTACGTATTAAACCATATATCATTACCATCTGCTCTACGCATCCTATAAGCAGGCAAACTCTTCACATGATATATCATAAAAACATATGTTATTTATCTTTGCCAAATATTTCACCGGTTACAGTCTCATTGACAATCCTCTGTCGGACAAATAATGCTTCAGTTCCATAATCTCAAGCTCTTTAAAGTGGAATAATGAAGCTGCTAAAGCTGCATCTGCCTTACCCTTAGTAAGAGTATCATAAAAATGCTCCTTAGTTCCGGCACCACCGGAAGCAATTACAGGAATCGAAACATTCTCAGCTATTATAGAAGTAAGCTCATTATCATAGCCTGCCTTGGTACCGTCGCAGTCCATACTTGTAAGAAGAATCTCTCCGGCACCCAGCTTGTTAGCCTTCATCGCCCACTCGACAGCATCAATACCCATATCAATTCTGCCACCATTCTTATAAATATTCCAGCCACTGCCGTCACTTCTTCTCTTAGCATCAATCGCCACAACTACGCACTGGCTTCCGAACTTATCCGCAGCCTCACTAATAAGATTAGGATTGTTAATAGCTGCTGAATTTATAGAAATCTTATCCGCACCTTCGCGAAGCAGCATCTTAAAATCATCAACGGTTCTGATACCGCCACCAACTGTAAATGGTATGAATACTTTCTCAGCAACTCTTCTAACCATATCTACAACAGTATTTCTCGCATCTGATGAAGCAGTAATATCAAGAAAAACCAGCTCATCTGCTCCAGCCTTATCATAGGCTGCCGCAATCTCTACCGGGTCGCCTGCATCTATGAGATTAACAAAATTAACCCCCTTTACAACCCTGCCATTATTAACATCCAGACATGGTATAATTCTTTTTGTATACATATAGTTCCTCCATATTAATTAATGCCACAATCTGTGAAACCGGCCACTCACCTTAAGTCTCACATCTTTCTTCTTATCGGCCTAACAGTGCAAAATTCTTAAGTATCTTAAGTCCAACATCACTGCTCTTCTCCGGATGGAACTGACACGCAAAAACATTGCCACTTTCTACAGAAGCATGAATATGTGTACTATATTCAGTAGAAGCAGCGACAATATTCTCATCTGCTGCTTTAAGATAATAAGAATGAACAAAATATACATATGAATTATCAGGAACATCCTTAAATAGTCTTGCACCTTCCTTAATATTTAAAGAATTCCACCCCATATGAGGTATCTTAAGTCCTTCCTTGTCAGGAATACGCAAAATCTCACCCTTAAGAACTCCAAGACCATCTACTCCCGGTGTCTCGTCACTTCTCTCAAAGAGCAGCTGTAAGCCAAGGCAAATACCCAAAAATGGTTTATTCTCAGCAACAACCTCATGAATTACATCCACAAGTCCATAGTTATGTAAATTATTCATCGCATCACCAAAGGAGCCAACTCCCGGCAAAATAACCTTATCAGAGCTTAGAATAACATCTCTATCGCGGGTAATTACAGACTCTTCACCAAGAAACTTAAAAGCCTTCTCAACACTCTTCAAATTACCGGCATCATAATCAATAATTGAAATCATTCAATCAAATCCCTTCGTAAAACAATACTTTAAAAATTTTATCATAGGTGATAAAACAATACAACTGATTTCTTGCTAAAAGAATACTTTCATTATTAAAGCTTGGTATGATATTATATAAATAATAAATGTATAAAAAGGTGATGACATTATGAAATTTATTCCTAACATCCATAAGCAAATTCATTTATCAACTCCAACAGGTGATGTGATTTTAATCGCAGATATAGTGTATCACAGTAAAAATATTCTTGTAACTGATGAAAATGCCGAATCTATGTCTATAAAAATTATATTTAACGAAAGAGAATATATAGGCATAGGTACTGAATATCCATGGATGGATGCCTTTACAAATCTCCAAAAACAATTACCTGAGAATGTCAATATAAAAGGTTGTATTAATTGCAGATACGGAAATATGTGCCCGGTTGGAAATGCTCCTTTCGAAGTTTTCTGCACAAAAGATCTAATAATAACACAAAAAGAGGACTTGTTCTTTTATACAGAAGATATCACAGAAAGCAAAAATCGTTCCCGTGAATATACAGGGCTTTGCGAAAGCTATGAGAAACAATCAAAATCGTATTATACATATACTAATTATAATTTAAACAAAACATAGTAATTCTACGCAATATATTCAACCAAAAATGCCGCTTCCATAAAGAAACGGCACTTAGTAATAATCGTATTTTAAAAAGCCTCTATACTACAATATCTTATGTGTTCAGTAAATTATCTTATGTATATTAATTCATACGTTTGCAAAATCTCTTCAGTAAGTATATTAACTCTTATGTATCTTTCTAAATAATTATCTGTGAGTATATT
>JAZULV010000080.1:0-37746 GCA_045603305.1 Lachnospiraceae bacterium
TTCTCTTCCCTTCCATCACACCACTCTCACAATATTTTTTACAATAAAAAAAGAGATAGAGGTTTTCACTCTATCGCAATATCTCCTGCAACAGAGTAATTAACTCTTGTCGCATTTAATTTTAAAACTTATCTATCTTCATAATATATTTTCACAAATCCTAATATAAATATATATTTTAATATAACAAACTAATGTTACTCGTCATTACGCACAAAGACCATCGCACTAAAAGGTTCCAGTTTAAGAGAAAGAATTCCTTTCTCTACGTTATATTTTACACTGCCTGCATTATATCCCTTAGCATTTGTTTTCATTACCCGGTCAATACTTACGTTTCCGGTAACCCCTGCTTCCCAGACAGGTATCTGTACATCCTTGTAATCGTCGTTATTATTGACAACCACAACAACCTGATTATGCTCATCAAATCTTCCGTAAGCAATAACATTATAGTCCTTGTACAAAGACTTTAAGGCACCGGTTTTAATCGCCGTATTGTGCTTATGAATTCTAATCATATAACGGTGAAATTCTATTAATTCAAAATCTTCTCTTCCCCAAGGGTAAGTTCTGCGATTGTCCGGATCAGTCCATCCGCATAATCCGGCTTCATCTCCATAATATATAGTAGGAGCCCCCGGCCATGTCATCATTATCACCACTGCCTCACGAAGCACGCCTTTATTTAGATTTAACTCAGCTGCCCTTGGCCCATCAGTCCCGGTTCTGCCAACAGTCCTGTTTGTTCTTGTAAGAAATCTTGAATGGTCATGATTTGAAAGTTCATTCATTGAAGTCAGCAATGATTGAACGTGGAACTTGCTCATATTTCTGCTCATAGACTCAAAGAAAAAGTCTGCATTCCCCCTAAGTCCGCTACTATATTTGTCGCTGTGCTTTTCCATGCCGGTAAGGAACCATGATACCGGTTCCATAAATGCATCGTAATTCATTATTGTGTCCCATTCATTGCCCTTAAGCCAGGCAGAAGGATCTCCATAATGTTCTGCCAGTATGACCGCCTCAGGATTAGCCTGTTTAACCGCCTGTCTGAATTTCTGCCAGAATTGATGATTAAATTCTTCGCTGTGACCTAAATCAGCAGCTACATCAAGTCTCCAGCCGTCCACGTTGAACGGTGCAGATACCCACTTCCTGCCTACATTCAAAATATATTCACACAGTTTTTCAGAGTTCTCGTAATTAAGCTTTGGTAATGTATCAAAGCCCCACCAGCCCTCATAATCGCCGTTATAAGGCCATTCCTCTTTGTGGAACTCAAAATAATCCCTATATACACTGTCAGCACTTACATAAGCACCACTTTCGTAACCATCTCTGCCCTCATATATGCGCTCCCTGTCCATCCATTTGTTAAATGAACCGCAGTGATTAAACACACCATCCAGAATCACCTTCATTCCACGTCTATGAATCTCTTCCACCAGCTTAATAAAAAGTTCATTGCTGGCTTCAAGATTCTCTTTAGAACAAACTCTCTCAATATACTGTTTTGAATCACGATTGCTCACCTGAGCCAACGCTGACGGCTGCACATCATGCTTAATAACCCCTATATGAGGATCGATATAATCATAGTCCTGAGTATCATACTTGTGGTTAGATGGTGACACAAACAACGGATTAAAATAAATGACCTCCACGCCAAGTTTCTCTAAATAATCCAGCTTATTCATTACACCCTGTAAATCGCCACCATAAAAGCTACACACATCAAGCTTCGACGGATATTCATACCAGTCGTCCACCTTCTTGACATAATTGTTATCTACATATATATACTCACCATTCTGCACATCATTGGTAGTATCACCATTTGCAAAGCGGTCCACAAATATCTGATAAATGACCGCTCCCTTAGCCCAGTCAGGAGTCTTAAAATCCGGCATTATCTTAAAATTGTATTCTGAACATTCAGACTTACCCACGCCAACTTTGTTGTAAATCAGCTGCTCATCACCTGAATTTATAACAAAATAATAATGAACCAAAGTATCTTCTACCTTGAATTCAGTCTGATAAAAATCAAAAAACTCATCAGTAGACTGCTTTTTCATATTAATTGTTTCCACGCCGTTCTCTCTGTGTAACACCAAAGAAACATTATCTGCGTCATTAGCTGCTGTCCTAAATCGAACAGTCACAGTGTCATTCTTTTTTGGTTCTAATGGCACTCTGAATCCGCCGGCTTCATCACTGAACAATGCTCTTACGTTCATTTCTTCCTCCATGCAATCTACTTAAATATTTACATATTCTATAACAATCAATTACTTTTTTCAACCCATTAGGCACGTTGTATATTATACCATATGTTTAATAATAATTTCACCACTAAATATACTCCGGTAGCTGCACCTCCAACGCTTCGCGTTGCTGCCTCTTTTCATTTCTCTGCTTTGGCCGAGTGCTGGTAGCTGCACCTCCACCGCTTCGCGTTGTCGGTCGCGTTGCTACCTCATTTCATTCCTCTGCTTTGGCCGAGTGCTGGTAGCTGCACCTCCACCGCTTCGCGTTGTCGGTCGCGTTGCTACCTCTTTTCATTCCTCTACTTTGGCCGAGTGCTGGTAGCTGCACCTCCAACGCTTCGCGTTGTCGGTCGCGTTGCTACCTCATATACAACAAAAGTCTTATACATTCTTCTATGCAAGCATAAGACTGTATAAGACTTTTGTTGTGCACTCGGCCAGCTGATTCGCGCAAAAAAGACAGCTATCGCTCGCTGTCTTTTAAGGAGAAGGTATTTTGCTTATGGGGTATAGCAAAAATATAATGTAAAATGTATTGGGGGGTTTTACAAGAGTTATAATAGCACTATTAAACGTATAAGTGTGCACAATTTTTCGACAAATAAAAAGGTTTTTTTATTTAAAATAACTTAAAAATCAAGTGTTTTTAATGAGTTGCACAAATTGATAATGTGTTTTTACTGCATTTTATCTAAAAACGTTTTTAGTGTATGACAACTCTTTTATTCACTGTGGTTTACGTTGATACTTCATATACGAGAAAACTATATTAAAAGTCTATGCTATTATGACATATACGCAACATAATTATATCCATACCTATAATTATTTCTTAATCGTAAAATAGGGCTGTCCCAATCAATTTAAAAAGTATTTAATTACTCGATGATAGTTGCAACACGGCCTGAACCTACAGTACGTCCACCTTCACGTTTTACGAACTTTCCTATAATGCAAAAAAGACAGCTACGCTCGCTGTCTTTTAAGGAGAAGATATTCTTTTTGCTTTGGGGTGTAGCAAAAACTATAATGTAAAATGTATGGGGGTTTTACAAGAATTATAATAACATTATTAATCAGATAAATGTGCACAATTTTTAAAAATTATAGTCAGTCTTTTTATGATTTATGCCCACAAATTTGTGGGCATTTGTGATTGTGTTGCTAATAACACTTATTTTAAGTTAATTTTTCGACAATTTACTAAGCCATAGCCTGATTAAATATCTCTTCAAATTCCTGCTGATTAATCTTTTCTCTCTGAAGTAAAGCTTCACTACAAGCATGTAATACTGCTTCGTGTTCATTAATAATTGACTTTGCCTTATCATAACACTGGTCAATAATTCTTTTCACTTCTTCATCAATTGTATTTGCCATGCTCTCACTATAACTTCTGGTATGTCCGTAATCACGGCCTAAGAACACTTCTTCTTCGTCACTTCCACAGCATATCATACCTATACGCTCACTCATACCGTACTTGGTAACCATGGACCTTGCCATCTCTGTCGCCTGTTTGATGTCCTGAGATGCCCCGGTAGTAATATCATCAAATACTATCTCTTCAGCTATTCTGCCACCCAATGACACCATAATATGCTCAAGCATCTTTCCTTTGGTATAAAACATCTCATCTTTTTCAGGAAGCGGCATAGTATATCCTGCAGCCCCTAAACCTGTAGGAATAATAGATACGGTATGCACAGGTCCGACTTCCTGCAGTACATGGAATAGTATTGCATGACCGGTCTCGTGATAAGCAGTAATCTTCTTATCCTTTTCTGATATAATCTTACTCTTCTTTTCAGCACCTATACCAACCTTAATAAACGCCTGATCAATATCTGACTGCTGTATATATGGTCTGTTACATTTTGCTGCTTCGATAGCAGCCTCGTTCATAAGATTCTCAAGATCTGCTCCCGTAAATCCTGCTGTTGTCTGGGCTACCCTCTCTAAATCCACATCATCACCAATAGGCTTATTCTTGGTGTGAACACCCAGTATCTCCTGTCTTGCACCGACGTCCGGTCTGCCTACTGTAATCTTTCTGTCAAAACGGCCCGGTCTTAATATCGCAGGGTCAAGTATATCTACTCTGTTAGTAGCTGCCATAACAATAATACCCTGATTAGCATTAAAACCATCCATTTCAACAAGCATCTGGTTGAGGGTCTGCTCACGTTCATCATGTCCACCACCCATGCCGGCACCACGTCTTCTGGCTACCGCATCGATTTCATCTATAAAGACAATACAAGGAGCATTCTTCTTTGCGGTTTCAAATAAATCTCTTACTCTTGATGCACCAACACCTACAAACATCTCCACAAAATCCGAACCGGATATACTAAAGAAAGGCACCTGTGCCTCTCCTGCTACCGCCTTGGCAAGAAGAGTCTTACCTGTACCCGGAACACCAACCAGCAGAACTCCCTTAGGTATTCTTGCTCCAAGCTTATTGTACTTCATAGGATTCTTTAAGAAATCAACTATCTGTACAAGTTCTTCTTTCTCTTCCCTAAGTCCCGCTACCTTGGTAAAATCAATATTTTTTACTTCCGATATCAGTTTTGCACGGCTCTTTCCGAAGTTCATCATTTTGCTATTATTGCCACCGTTCATTGCCTTATTCATAATAGACATTACAAAAAAGGCAATAAGAAACATACCTATTAATATCGGAACAACAATAGATACTATAAACGCACCATTACCCGGAACATCTTTTATAAATACATCAACGTTATTGTCCAACAAAAGATTCTTAACCTGGTTTACATCATCTACATGTAATTTAGCTCTCTCTCCGTTATTAAGTATAAGCGTTAATGTACCTGTAGGTATCTCGTTATTCTGTGCAATGTATGCTGAATCAATATTATCTTCACTTAAATTAACAATAAGATGATTATAACTCCACTCGTTAGTAAATAATGTGTCTCTGTTCATCCATAATATCAGTAACATACCAAGTATTGCGATAAATATATACGGAGCAAAGCTGCCCCTTTTTTGCTGCTTTTCCAATTGAAGTTCTCCTTTTCTGACAGGATATTAATCCTTAAATTCTACAACTCCGATGTACGGAAGATTGCGGTATTTCTGGTCGTAATCAAGACCATATCCTACCACAAAGCTATCAGGAATCTGAATACATGAATAATCCACTTCAACATGTTTCTCAATTCGTCTTGCCGGCTTATCTAACAAAGTACATATCTTTATGCTGGCAGGATCTCTCTGATTTAACAATTCAATAAGAGAAGCTAAAGTTTTTCCTGAATCAATTATATCTTCTACTATAAGAACATCTTTTCCTTCTATAGACTCATCCAGATCCTTAATAATCTTAACATCACCTGATGTCTCTGTTCCTGAACCATAACTTGATACTGCCATAAAATCAAAGGTAACCGGCACATCCATATACTTTGCAAGCTCGCAGGTAAAGAATACTCCACCCTTAAGCACACAAATCATGTGAATTACTTTTCCCTGATAGTCTGCATTAATCTGCTTGGCAACTTCAACTATCTTTTCTTTAAGTTCTTCTTCTGAAATTAATACTTTTACTTCTTCCATAGTACTTCTCCCGTCTCTATTATATATTATGTTTTAAAACACTTACTTCCAGTATATTCTCTGTTGTATCTGTAACCTTATACTTCTCGCTTATACGATAACCAATAATCCAGAGAATATCACTTCCGTCTGCCAAAAGCAATATCTTATTACGTTTCTCGGCAGGAATCTTGTTGTCAATCATATACCTGGCAACAGTCTTCTTATGTCCACCCGGTAAAATGTCTATTACATCTCCCTTTTTTCTGGTCCGGACTTCAAGTGTACTAGCTATTTTATCATAATCAAACCATTTCGTATATATGTTTTGTGGAATAATTTGTTCATTTCTCCTTTTAAACACACGCATTTCTACATCTTCTTTGCTATAATCGACTGTAGCTTCTTTTGCCTGCTCATTTCTAATTATAAGCATATCATAGGAACGTACTGCAGTCATACCATAGGGCAGATTAAGCATATGTCCTGTCTCGTTGTCCGCCAGACGGGCGGTGCTCTCAATATGTTTCATCGTAATATCTTTTCTGCGCCCGCAAAGCTTCTCAAAGGAATGCATAATAACATATTTTCTCATAATAAGCGGAAGCTCTTTTAAGCAGTTATTATTAATAAGAATCTCTCCCTGCTTAAGCACAGCATTTTTATCAAATATCTTTTCTGCTTCTTTTGAAAAGTACTCTTCTGCTTCTGAAAGCCTGTAACCGGCCTGTACAATATTATCTATGGCACCTTCATTTATCTCTCTGACGGCATAGCCTAATATATTCTTACGTACTTTGTTACGGGTGTAATCTTCCGTAAGATTAGTGCTGTCAGTACAATATTTTATACCTAATGCTTTTATATATTCTTCTATATCTTTTCGCTCAACAGTAAGCATAGGCCTGATAATACAATCTCTTACCGGCTGTATACCGCCTAACCCTCTTATACCACTGCCTCTGAATAAATTAAAAAGAATAGTTTCAGCATTATCATTCTTATTATGTGCAACTGCAATCTTTGCAGCCCTTCCGGACTCTATATAGGAGTAAAAACTCTCATATCTGGCAATTCTTCCTGCTTCTTCTTCTGTAAGATGTCTGGCCTTTGCCATAGCCGGTACATCAATATATACCACATCACATTCGACATTTAAATGATTACACAGTTTTTTCACAAATTCAGCATCTCTATCAGCCTCTTCACCTCTGATACCATGATGAACATGCAAAACAAGAAGATTAATACCAAGCCTCTTTCTTAATTTCTCTAACACATAAATAAGACAGACTGAATCAGCACCACCTGATACACCCACAAGCACTGTGTCACCCTGTCTTATCATATCTTCTTTTAATATATACTGATATACCTTTTCTACCATAACTACTCCGCAGTCCGACCATTATTTATTATTGCTATTTAATACACTACTAGAATTATACAGAATAATTACGATAAAGTCGATTATATATAAATAAAAATTATATATTTTTTAACAATGCCTATTGATTAATATGTCATATCAATCACAAGATTATCTTTTCCATATTCCTGCCGCAATTACGGTCATATCATCAAAAGCTCCTTCTGCCGGTTTTACCAGTGAAAGTATTCTGTTTGAAATATCCTTCGGATTTTCAGTATCTATATCAAGTAATATTTCTTTCATGACCTCTTCTTTGTCATCCTCGTTTATTGCATCAAGCACACCATCCGTCATCATAATTATTATGTCCCCGTCTTCTACGTCTATCTCCATCACCTGACCGCAGGAATCGCTTACTACACCTGCCGGAAGAGAATGTGCTTTTATAATTTCAACACAATCCTTTCTCTTAATAAACGTTGGCGGAGCACCAAGTTTAACCACCTTTAAAACTGATTTTTTCAAATCAACAACAGACATATCCACAGTAGCAGGTTGTTCGTCGCCCTGCATAAGAAGCACCGAATTTACAGTACGTGATACCTGCTCAGGTGAAAAACCGTTCTCAAGAAGTTTCTCGGCAATACCTATGGCAATTCTGCTGTGCTCTGCAGCATTTTTACCCGAACCCATACCATCAGAGAGCCCCAGAAATATTTTTTGTCCCATAAGATTCATTTGCGAAAAGCTGTCACCCGATATAGTTTCTCCACTCTTTCGTTCTCTTGCAACTCCGTATAACACAATATAATCCGTATCTTCCTCAAATTTAAGACGAACCGGATTGCTTCCTATAACAACCGGACTGTCTGTTGACGGTACAAAGGTTCCCTCAAGCACCCTTCCTATCTTTGCAGCAATTCCTCTGGCCGTTACACATGCCTTCCCGCGTGTAGACGCTGTCATATATATCTCCCTGCCATAGGGACCATCAATCGCAAACAGCTCCTTTATTATCATACCCCTGCCAATGCTATTTATTATATCTTCCGAAACATCTTCCGTGAAATCGCTGATTTGTCCAAAATCATCTGCCATTTTCTCAAGCACGCCTTCCAGTTCTTTATATCCGGAAGCTACGGTATTTCTGCTTTCGCTGTAATGATGTTCCCATTCTTTCCTCTCAATAATACTTCCCAGTCCGGCATTAAGCTCGTTAACATAAATATCTCTATTTACACAATTGCTGGCAAAAAAGCTTTCAACATCTGATTCCATAACCCTGCCATGGTCTTCGTAAAGCCGGCTTATATTATCTAATACCGTACTGTCAAATTTGTTTTCCCTGCAGCCCATTATGCAGCCTTCGCAGTCATCACAAACTATATTTGATATTGTGCACATCACCGCTGCAGTCATTGCCGGAGTAATCACTGTACCTCTTCCTGCACAGGATATATATCCAACCACATCCCCCATAGTTCTCGACATATTCTGAAGTTTTTCCGTGAAAACCTGCTCTTTACCGGACATTGATTTTTTATCATTCCGCTTACTTACCGGCATTTCCAGAAAAGCTTGTGGTGTAAACAAAAATGCCGCTACTGCCAGTATAAGTCCTGTAATAATCTCATCGACAACATAGGGTGAATAAATAATACCTGCACCTAAAGCTCCGGTCATAAAAGCAATTGCACTTCCGTATCGCCCCAGTCGTTTAAATATACCTGCCATTGTTCCTACAAGACATAATATTCCCAGTGCTGCTATATCATTTTTCAAAACAGCAAATATAATTCCACACACTGTACCGGCAACCGCTCCTGTACCGGCTCCATATTTATACGCCAAAAACAATATACAATAATATAGTGCCGCTTCTACCAGACTGCCTACTGCTGAACCACTTTCCAGCATAAGAGCCACACACACACCGGCACCTGCAGCACCGGCAATCCTAATAATCCACCATAAACTTTTTTTCATACTCCTTACCTCCCGGACAAGCCTCCTAAAAACATACTAAATGCTTGTCCCTGTCCACTATATTTGATTTTACTTAATAATAAATTTTTGCTACTTAGGGATAAGGTGATTATAAAACCTGAAAAATAAATTTCTGCTCGAAATCCGTCATGAATATACCATATTATATCTGAAATAATGCTTTCTTTTGACAATTTACTAATATCACTGTTGCTTCATTAACCAAAAGTCTCTTAGGAAGTGACAGTTTATATGAACAGACAGTGACAGCTATAGAAGCTTCCGGCTGGACTGAAATGATAACTTACGAAAACCCTGATATGTAATCAGCTCAAATATAAAAGCCGCCGGATATCCGGCGACTTTATGTATATATTATTAAATTTACTACTGTCTTGGTTTTATAAGTATATCACCTTCATTAATAAGTCCAAAATAGGCCTCTGCCATGTCCTTGATATAATCATCAGTCTTAATATACTCATACTGTTCATTCAACTCATCATACAGACTGTTCTGCTCGGCTATCTCCTCATACAGCTGGCTTTCGCGCTCCTTATACTCATTATTTTTCTTAATAAGCGACTTGGTCCATATCAGAAGAACGCAGATTACCACTACTGTAACTAAAGATACAGTAACATAACTTAATACACTTGTCTGCTTCTTCTTTCCTCGTGCCATATCATCACCAGCCTACTTACTATTTATTAATTTTAGTATATCCTATCGATATTTCTTTTTCAATATTTTCAAAGTTATTCTTTTTATTAAATTTGTACACTTCTTCGATATTTTCCCTGCAATTGATTTTATCCTGTTCGCAAACATGCCGGAGAGTTTCACCAGTATCCTGCCTGCTGTCTTATAATGCAGCCATATACCGGCCGCCGCAGCAAATAATATATACCATCGGATAATTCCATCATTTGAATTGAATATCTGCATATATAACACTACAGCCGTAATAATACAAAAAATAAAATCTTCTATACCAATTAATATTGAACCATGCTTAATATACTGCCTTAATATCCTAAGCACATTATAAAAGGCATCAATCATCATCCCCCATATGACAGCTGTAGCAAAAAGCATTAGTTCAGATAAAATCCTCATAAATTTCACCCAAACAAGCGTGAAATAACAGAACCGCCATTCTTACCAATACTTCTTTCATCAGAATACACAAAACTATCAATTCTACCTGTTATCTCTATCTCACCCTTCTCTATGGTAAGTCTGCCAACATGAAGCTCATCACCTTTTATAGTAAGAAGTCCCTGCTCAGTTTCAAGAACAATCATCTTTTCATCAAAAGACTTCACATCCTTAATACCATTGATACTTCCTTCCCTTCGCTGATTAATACTTATCTTATGTTGTCCTCTTAATCCCGAAGTTCTATCTTCCATCTCTGCCCCCTTCTGTATTCCTATATACAGAAGATATGCAAAAGGAACACAAAAAATACACAAGCAGACTAAATATATTTGAACAGTTCTTTGGCTTCTTCCTTTTTCGTTGTTTCCTGCACATCAAGAACTTCCACCGATACATCTTTGTTACCGAACTGTATCTTAATAATATCGCCAACCTTAACCTCGCTTGAAGCCTTGGCCACCTTGTCATTTAAAAACACTCTTCCTGCATCACAGGCTTCATTAGCAATAGTTCTTCTCTTAATAATTCTAGATACCTTTAAATATTTGTCTAATCTCATAATAATACCCCTTTATTAATCTGCTAAAATTAAAAGCTGCTACATATTCATGTAGCAGCTTAAGCTCTTCTGATTAGTTGTTAACAGCATCCTTTAATGCCTTACCAGCCTTGAACTTTGGAGACTTAGAAGCAGCAATTGTCATAACTTCAAGTGTCTTAGGATTTCTTCCTGTTCTCTCTGTTCTCTGAGCAACCTCAAATGTACCAAATCCAGCAATCTGAATCTTCTCACCCTTAGCAAGTTCTGCCTTAACTACTTCAATAACAGCCTTAACAGCCTTATCTGCGCTCTTCTTATCAAGTCCTGAATTCTCTGCTACTGCAGCTACAAACTCTGTCTTATTCATTACAATACTCCCTCCTGTATCTAGTAAGTTTTATAAAATGCACATATCGCATCTTCTGTATACCAGACAATACATCTGCTTGATATTATTTATAATATCCACACCAACTTTTGTCAAGGAGTTTTCTTTTAATTATACAACAAATAATTAAAAAAATGACCTTTTCAGCTTTCCATGTGTCTTCCAAGAAAGCCCGCCGCTATCTGTACTAATTTTTCCTCCGTAACTGACATCTTAACCTTTGAATCACGACTTAACAATATTACTGAACCTATGGCGTCACCTTCACATATTATAGTCGCTATAACCTCTGATTCATATTCTTCCGTCTCTTCTTCTAATATCCCAATAAAGTCACGACTGCTTTTTACGGCAGTCAGACTTTCTCTCTCTTCAATAAGATTTTCAAGCTTATGACTTATATTCCTTGAAACAAGTTCTTTTCTTATACCACCGGCAACAGCTACCACCTGGTCACGGTCGGTTATAATAACGCCATGACCGCTACCGGCAGCCAAAGCCTCTGCATACTGCTTGGCAAAGGTTCCTAGCTCTGCCATTGGAGAATACTTCTTTAAGATAATTTCCCCCTCTTTATCAGTATAAATCTCCAAAGGAGTCGACTCGTGAAGTCTTAATGTCCTTCTGATTTCCTTAGGTATAACAACTCTTCCTAAATCGTCTATTCGACGTACAATTCCTGTAGCTTTCATATATAAATCTCCTTTTAATTCAAATCGTGTTGTTAGTATCTGCAAATAAAGGAGATTTATACTGCATTAATATATTTTTTAGGTTAATTGCGATATTATAAATTAAAGAAGAATATTTTGTAAATCTACTCTTCGAATCGAATGACTATAAAAGGGAGCGACGCTCCCTTTTATTTATATCATTCATATATCATATTCTTATTTATTCAAACAAATCTTCAAACAAGCCATTCCCAACCAAATAAATCTGATTTGTGAAATCGCTGACTTCAAATCTGTATACCCTTCCATAATCGCCCATGAAGTCGATATAACTCTTCTTATCTGTTCTATACGGAGTTAACTGTGTATCTTTCTCCAAAGTCACATGTCCGATTACAACCGAAGCATCACTGCTGTCAACTTCCATTGCATCAACAGTTTTCATCAGGGTAACCGGTTCACCGTTCAATCCGTAACCCTCTTCTAACACAGGGAAGCCCTTCTCATTTACACTGTATATTCCAACAGGTAACATCATTGTATATCCGGCATAAATAATATCATTTCCACTCATGCACATATGCTCAGGATTAAGGCTTGTCTCCTCGTGTATAGCAGCCTCAACAGTATCTAAATAAACAAATCCGTGCGGCAATATCTCATAGATATTAGTAAGCATAGATACGTCACCTGCCGGCACCGTAAGATATATATAATTCTTATTATTTGCATGCAGATAATAACATTCAGGAGCGCGACCGTAAAACAGCTCTGTGTATTCATAACCATTTACATTGGCAATCCACTGGACATCCATCTCTCCTGACTCGTGCCAATCTATGTTTATATCAGTTCCATTACCAATCTCATAATCCACACCGTATTCCAGTTCCATCAGCCAGCTTTCAGGTACTGTTTTGAAATCATTATAAACGAGCTTCGGATAATCAATATAAGATAATGTTATATGCTGTCCTCCTGAATAACCGGTCAGCCAGTAATCAGCTGCAAACACATGAACGCAGTTATACGATAATGCAAAGCAAATATATCCGTCCTCATTCTTTATAGATTCGGCAATCAGTTCTTTCATGTTATCACTAAATGAAAGTGACGGATAAGCCTTGGTAAACTCATCTGCTAAAATAGAAGCTAATTGGTCAGTATCGGTAAATACATCTGCATACCCTAATTTCTTACCTGTCTTTACATCAAAATTATATGTATTCCAAAAATATTTATTATCACTGCGGTTATCACACATGGTGATATGCTCATAGAAAGATACATACTGATCATCATTTCTTGTCACATTCAACTCGGTCTTTGTATATAATCCGATATCACCTTCGAGGCGTGCTGCTGTCTGTGCCATTGTATCAAGTGCATCTGTATTTCGTTTAAATACATCTGCATTATATTCTTCTATTGCAGCACTGATTGCAGCATTACCTTCTGAATAATGTATCTCTTGATTCCAGTTTAAGTAGCCCAACGATAAAGAAGGAAAACGTACTGACAGATTCTTTCCATAAGCTTTATCACTATAATATTTCTCTTGAATTGTTAAATCTAATACTACCGGCGTAATTACAATATGTTCTTTAAACATATTCTCTAAAGCTGCCATTCCCTCTAAGCTTAAAAAGTTATCCTGATTATTGCTTGCACTTATATACTCACCGGATGCATAACTCACCTTTAAATATGCACCATACATATATGGAAGTCCTTGAACGTTGACATCTAACCCGTTATGCTCAGCCAGTTTTTGTTTCTCTACTTCTTTCTGCAATTCATCCATAAATAATGGATCTGCCTCAAAGCTTTCATCCTCTGTCTCTCCGTCTGCTCCGTAAAAACAATAACGGCCCGATACCACATCACCGTCAAGAGTTGCATCAAGAGTATACACACCACAAGCCAGTGATTCAGAAGCTTCAAGGGACAATGTAGAAAATGTACAGTTAAATTTCACAATGTCGGTTGATTCGATAACTTTAGGAGCTTCCTCATCCGTATTATCTTTTACTTCACCATCTTCAATGGTGTCTGTTTCTTTCTCTGCTTCTGTTTCTTTGCCCGTTTCTGTCTCCTTAACACTTTCCGACTCATTAGCCTGTTCATTACCGCCCAGACATCCGGCAAACATCAATACCACCATAACCATAACAACGAACCATAATTTTTTCATCTTACCATCTCCTTTGACGTATCACCTTTTCAGTATACCGGTCAAGCTCAAAACACCCCTATATATCACGCTAAACCAATACTTACTGTAAGTAATAAATCCTATACTTTTGTTCGAAATTTATAAGCTTTACCACACCCAACAAGACTTCAAAAATATGCTCTGTAACAAACAATAATTGCACACAGATATTTATAAATATTATACTATTTCATAGTATATTTGTCATCACATTATTTAATATAAATTGTACCAAACCACCCTATTATTCGATATATGTATTCAGCCTGTTTATTCAGCTTCCGGTAAATCTGCTTTGGCAGTAAAATAGCTCTTTATAGCATTTACCAGTGTTGTATTCTCATATGACGAACCGGATTTTGACCACTTATCATATATTTCGTCATAGGAATCGGTTTCAATATTTACACTATCAACATACTGATTATATAACCCCCAGTTACCATTACTTGATGTTACTTTATATGTCCATGTAGTCCAGTTAATACCGAAATCATTTAAAAGCTGCAGCCCTTCCTGCCATGCTTTTGGATTGTTCATATAGCAGAACTCACCCATATAACTAGGCACGTTATAATTTTCCACTCTTATAGCATTGAGTTTTTTCTCCATGTTAGAAATCTGTCCACCGTTCGCATTATTATAATCATCATATAAATAGTTATGATATTCGTACATAACATTTGTCCAGCCATAGATATCCGGGTTCGGAAGGTCAACCGGGTCCCAGGTAGCACCCATAATAATCAAATGATCCTCATCAACCTCACGAATCACGTCATATGCCTTATCATAAATATCCCAGAGCTTCTCTCGAAGATAACTGTCCTGAAATCCTGAGCTGTAACGATAGGTACAATAAGGCTCATTTAACAGATCATAACCGGCTACTGCAGGATTGCCTTTATAGTGCTTTGCAATCTGTACCCATATGTCATAGAAAAGTTCCTGATTTTCGTCTGCATCACCACCAAAGAAAAACTTTGAGGCGCCCTGCTTGTCATTACCTCCGTCAATGCCGGAATGGTCAGAACCATTCTGCGATCCGGGAGCACCATGCATATCAATAATTACATAAATACCTCTTTCTCCGGCTTCTTCAATAAACCAGTCCATCCTCTCAAAAGCATCGGGAAGCATTTCACCATTTTTATCTACAAGATTTCTATACCAGATTGGAAGCCTGATGCAGTTCATACCAAGAGCCGCACAATTATCAAAGTCCTTCTCTGTCCAGTAATTCTCCTCATAGACATCTATCAATTCTGCCGCCTTATCAGCACCAAATCTATAAGTTAATGCATCAATCACATCCATCTGGTCTGTTACATAAGCCGTGTAGTCCGTAGGACACATCCAGAACTCCTGTAACAGGTAGCCTCCTGCATTGGTTCCTCGTAAGACAACAGCATCCCCTTTGCCGTAATCGGTATAAAGATACTTACCATTTGCCCGAATAAAATCTTTATCCGTGATACCCTTGTTATCTTTATTCATAGTAAAATAGCTGGCTAAACCGGCAACTGTTCCGATTAAAAATGCTAATAAAACTATAATAACGTATATTGTTCTGCGTTTCATAATTATCCTCCGGTTTTAAATTAACATAAATAGTGATAATACACTATCTTACCATAATATTATTTTCACCTTAATATGTCTTCTGACAAAATATAAACTCCGGTTAGCACAAACGGTACTATAAATCCGATTACTAAAGGATATAATATATTACCTATGCTAATATTCCCTACAATAAGCAAAGTCATAATTATCTGTAATGTAAAATCCACAGCAAAGACAAGCCCTACAAACTTAAACAGTTTCTTAAACCTAAACAATCTCAACGCATCTCTTGATACCGGCAAATATCTAATTTTGTCAAAAATCTTTGTTGCTACTCTGTTTTCGTTGTAATTCATATAGGGCTGAATATATGACATGGCAGCTGAAGCAGACATAAAAGCAATCATAATCACAATAAACCTGTCCTCCTTAAGTTCAGATCCAACTTCCTGATATTGCACCGTAAAAAACACAGCCTGATTAACAACCATAATTCCTGAAAGTATCCACATTCCTATATTAGCAGCACTCCATGTGAAAAACTCTTTAAAAAATGCCGCTATAACCTTCTGCTGTTTCTTTATATGCTCTTTCCTGTCACACACAAGTTTAATATTATTCTCTTTATTATTTATATTTAACTCTGTATCATTTACCGTTTTATTCATTGTTATATATCTCCCTTATATTCAGGAATTACATCAATACTTTGACCAAACTCTATAAGTCTGCCGCTATCAAGAATTCCAACATAGTCAGTCTTTTGCTCCAGCTCAGATTCAATGTGGCTTGTCATAAGAACAGAAGCCTTTTCGTCTTCAATCACCTTGTGCAGTATCTTATGAAAATCCAGTCTGAACACCGGATCCATGCCTGCGGTTACTTCATCTAACAGGTAGATAACCGGATGATGTGCCATGGCAAACGCCATCTGAAATTTCATCTTCTCGCCTCTGGACATCTTTTTATAGACAAGATATGCAGAAACCCCCATATCCTTCATAGCACTTTCAAATAGCTCCATATCAAAATTCTCATAGAACATACCTAATATCTCCGCATTCTGTTTTCCGGTACGTTCATCTAAAAATACATTATCCTCTGATACAAAGCCTATAAAATTCTTTATATAACCATGATTTTCTCTTATATCCACGCCGCCTATAAGGATACTTCCCTTATAGTGTACCTTTTCACTCATAATGTAATTTATAAGTGTGGTCTTTCCGGCACCATTTACACCCATAAGTCCCATTATGTATCCTGCCGGCAGGCTGAAACTTATATTCTCCAGACTAAATTTTTTAGATTTACCGGTGACATTTTTAAACTCTAACAATATATCTTCCATACTAATCCTCGCACTTTCTTAATGTCGAAACCCTGAAATAAATCAAGCTTTACATAACATATAATGTCTCTACCATTTCTTTGACTTCATCAAGGGAAAGTCCTGCCTGCTTAGCATCTCCAATAACCTCTGACAATCGCTTTTCAATCATCATAAGCTGCTTTTCCATAAGATAGTCCGTATTGTATTCACACACATAGAATCCCTTGCCTGCGACCGAGCGAATCAGCCCTTCCTTCTCCAGCTCTTCGTATGCTCTCTTGGTAGTAATAACACTTACATTCAAATCTCCTGCCAGTGACCTGATAGATGGAAGGGCTTCTCCTTCTTTTAATTCACCGGTCACAATGGCACTCTTTAACTGATTAACTATCTGCTCATATATCGCTAAAGTTCCCTGAGGCTGTATAATAATCTTCATATTCTCACCTGTCTTTATTCTATAATCACATAACTGTCAGCATTTATTTTTCATTATAAATAGCTACTCTCATAATCGACCGCCTGCTCTATTGATTCTTTCACTTTTCTCATATACAGTAATGTTAATGGTAACTGGACAAATACAGCCACACCTAAAATTATACATACAGTTTTCCACTCTATATCTACACCGGTCAAAAGTATGAAAGCGATTATACCAGCGGACATGATTGTAACGAAAATATTCAACAGTTCTCCAATATTCTCCCTAGTAATTTCGGTTGAAGGCGATGGCTCAGTATAGGTTGATTTTTTCTTTACACCGCATCTGAGAACTGAAAAAAACGCACCGTTAAGTACCAATAATACACCACATTTCCAGTCACACAAACCTAAACACAATAATATCAATATGCAAAATACATTCACCGCTATAGTGAGTCCAATTCTAAAGCAACATGACTTAACTATATATTCTTTTCTGACACTCCTTTCGATAGGACAAAGAAACAAAGCTTTAGGAAGCCTCATACTGTGTAACGTTCCGGACCATTCAGTAAATAAAAAAGAAAAAAATATCAAAATATACATTGTTAAATCTCCTATTTTGCCGGTAAAGTCTTTAATCGGAAACAGTAGCCATACCACCAAAATGAATATGAACAAACTCTCTCCTTTGAAATTCTCTTTAACCTTCTCCCACCTAAAGGCTGCAAAATAATCTCTTGCTATCCACTTAAACATAACGCTTACCCCCGTCATTACTCTTAGTTATAAAATACATTAGTTCTTCAATAGAAGGCACATTCACCGTAAGACTGTCATCATAAGTATATCTTAACTTATGCTTTATCAGTGCCCTGCAGCCATAGGTGCCTTTTTCTATGTGTATAACGCTTTCTTTAGGAAGAAGCTTTATCTTATACTCTTCCCCTGTCACCAGCCTGTAACCGGCTCTAAGACTTTCAATATCCCCGGAGAACACTGTGCTTCCTTCCTCAAGATATAAAATATAGTCAGCAACTCTGTCCAAGTCCTCAGTAAGATGCGTAGAAAGAATAATACTTCTTTCACCATCGGATATAAACTCTTTAAGTACTTTAAAAAATTCTTTTCTAAAACCTATATCCAGATTACCGGTTGGCTCATCCAACACCAAAAGCCCGGCATTGTGAGACAGGGCAAAGGCAAACTGAAACTTTATCTTTTCTCCCTTAGAAAGATGCTTATACTTCTTCTGTCCGTCAAGGTTAAATCTTCCAAGATACTTCACTAACACAGACTCATCATATTCTTCAAAAAAGCGTCCATACTCTCGTCCATTCTCCAAAAGCGTCAAACCTTTGTCAAAAAGCTCTTCCAATAGAACCGTACCGGTCATATTGCGGATATTTTTCTCTTCATCTGCATATTTCTTGCCATCCACGAAAATCTCGCCTGTATCAGCCTTATACAAGCCTAAAATCAGATGTATAAGCGAGGTCTTACCAGCACCATTGGGACCGATAAGTCCCATAATATAACCTTTTGGCAACTGAAAGGAAATATCCTTTAGCTCAAACTTACCTAATCTTTTGCTTACATTTATTAATTCAACCAACATATTTACTCCCCCGTAAAGTTATATAATTACCATGTGTATATTCACTGTACATATCTATATATACAGTAAATATACACAGTTGTCAATACTATTAATATTCTTTTTTCAATAAAACTCACCGATTACTCATCACACTAAATAACAAGCAAATACTTTTCACTTAAAATAATAAAGAAGCCTGCAAATTTACGCCTGCAGACTTCCTTTATCAAATCTCTATATTATTTTATATTAATATTAACCTGTAAAACCTACTCCACCTTTTTCTCAACAATAGCCTTTCCTCGCCATTTTCCGCTTTTCCATCTTCCCATTACAATAAGACCTCGGATACACTCATCAGCTGCAGTTCCCATAAATACTCCTGCAACACCAAGTCCGGCAATAATTCCGGCGGTATAGCCTACTGTAACACCGATACCCCACATGGTAAACAGGCCTACGATAAGCGGGTATAAATAATCTCCGGCAGATTTTAAACTGCACACAAAGGTCATGTTAAGACATCGTCCAATCTCCAGGAAAATATCAACCAGCATTATCCAGAAGCCCATGCGGATAATATTTTCATTGGAAGTAAACAGCCTTAATGTAAACGGTGAAATCAACCAGCTTATAGTTGTAAGTCCGATTGTAATCGGCAGTGAAATCTTAAAGGATGAGAACACTCTCCTGTAGGCACCGTCATAATTTCTTGCACCAACCAGATGTCCCGTAATAATCTGGGTTGACATGGCAACTGAATTTGAAAATACGTTTGCAAAGGATACCAGCGAATTGCAATATACTCTCGCATTTACCGCATCATTGCCAAGACTGTTTACAAAAGAAAGCAGCACTATCTGATACATGTTGTAGGACATACTTTCCCCTGCCGACGGCAGTCCGATTTTAATCATCTGAACCAGCAGCTTGAACGGAAATGGATTTAAGAGTTTTAATGACAAACGACCGATTCCGTACTTATAAAATACTACAAATGCCACAATTAAAGCTACAACTCGTGCAGTAACTGTTGATAGGGCAACACCGGTAACACCTAATTCTAAATGCTTAAGCGGTCCGTACAACACAAGATAGTTACCCACAATATTAATAAGATTGACCACTATAGATATGTACATACCGACTTTAGTGTGTCCGTTGCATCTTAAAATCTGAAGCATTACGTTGTAAACTGCCTGTAAAAATAAAAAACCGCCAACCCAGTTAATATACGCAAGAGTATCCGGCATCATCTCCGGTGACACACCAATCAGATTCATACACGGCACCTTTAACACAACTAAAATTACGCTGAGCAGAAGACCAAACACAAAGTTTACAATAAGCACAAGAGTATAAATCATATTCATTTTATCATACTGCTTTGCACCAAGGTACTGGGCTACTACAACTGATGTCGCTGTGGATATAATACCAAACATAAGAATAATAAGAAACATAACCTGATTGGCATTGCCTACTGCACCTACTGCATATTCTGAATAATGGCTAAGCATCATGGTATCAACGTTCTGGAGCAAAATGTTCAAAAACATCTCCATAAACATAGGTCCTGCCAGTAAAAGCAGCGGTGTCTTTTCAGTGATTTGTACGTCTTTCTTCACTATATATCCCTCCATCTATAAAAAACAGCTCACAATTCTCTAGTAAAAGGTTTTACTAATTTAAAAATCAGGCTGTAAACCACGTTGTGATTTATAGCCTGACTATATTATCTTATAAATATTTTATTAGTCAATAGTTTTTACTTATTATTAATACAAAATATTCTGAGATTATTACTACTCAACTACACTGATAATATTCTCATTAAGCCATGCCTTTATGGAACTGCTTGTGCTTCCCAGTGCATAGAATGCCTTAGCTGCCTTGTAAAGACTTACGCTGTAACCACCACCTACATTTGTACCTGCCTCGGTGTAGTAATATGTTCTTTCAACACCATTAGCATCCTTGTAAGTAATATACGGACGTGCTGCAATGTCAGTCTGGAAATGAGACTGTCCGATACCCTTAACTACGCAGGTGTACTGGATATAATCATTAGTTTTAGCAAAGTTCTTTACTGCAGGACTTACTACCATGCCTCTTAAAACCTGAGTAGCGTTAACATCCTTAACAATTTCACCATTAACCTTTGAAGCAACAACTGTTACTGTACCAAAGCCAATGCCCTTATCTGATGTACTATCCGGCTGTAATGAGCTGTTAGCACTGTTCAATGCCTCAAGCTCTGCTATAAGCTCTGTACCAATCTGAGTTATGAATCTGAGACCTGATGGGTCAGCAACTCTAATCTGGGTACCAAGGAGTTCGAATGACTTATTGCCACTGCCAATTTCAATCCAGCCTGCATAGAATGCTGCGTTAGACTTAACTGATGATATATTTGTCACTGAAGCTGCTGCTGACTTAATAGCACTTGCACTGTTAAGATTTACCGCCTTGTTGTACCAACCGGCAAATATCTTGCCATCAGCCTTAGGTGCTGCCATAAAACTGCCTGCACTCTTTCCGATAGCGTAGCTGTTGATATCAAGAACTTCACTGCCATCAACGTATGCTACATTATAATATGTATCATACTTGGTATCCTTTAAGTTAAACTCATGGATTGACCAGTATAAATTCTTGGTTCCGGTCTGTACAACCTTTACATACTGGGCATACTGGGTTCCTACATAGTAGCTTTCTGCTGCACCACTGCCACTCTTAACAGGATTACCCCAGTTAACACCGTCGAGTGATACATAAATCTCATATGCTGCCGGCCAGTCATTTGTACTTGTACCTAAAAGAAGCTCAACTGTATCAAAGAACTCTGCCTTACCTAAATTAACAGTAAAGCTCTCTCCTCCGGTCTGATATGCTGTAGTATCCCAACGTGTAGCAATATCACCATCTAAAGCTTTGTTAGCATTGCCGTTACTCTTTGTAGCTGTAGCACTCCAGCCTGTTCTGTCTAATGCAGGAATAACTACTTCCGGCTCCTCAGGGGTAGTTCCGCCTGCAACTTCGCCGTTTGGAAGGTCATTGCTATTAGATGCATCTAATGCGTAAGCATAGAACTCATGAATTGACCAGTAATTGCCCTTTGAACCGGTCTGCTTGATAACTGCATATCTCTTATTCTGTGTATCAAAGGTCATAACACTGCCACCGGCACCTGATGCAAGAGCAGAACCCCAGTTATTCAAATCATTTGTTGCGTAAATTTCATATCCTGCAGGGGCGTCAGCTGTACTTGAGCCGAGGTCAATAATTATTGTATTAAATGTATATGTGCTTCCGAAATCAACTGCATACCACTGTCCTGCTACCTGAGCTCCTGCTGTATCCCAGCGGGTACCAACATCACCGTCAAGAGAGTACCATGCATTACCATTGTTATTGGATGAACTTGCTGTCCAGCCTGAACGATTGATATCAGATGTAACACTGTCACTTGCCATAACAGGACTAATACTCTGGTTAGTATTCCATGCTGCAAAACTGCTTGTCGCATTATTTCTGTTGTTCACTGTTGAACCTGTAACTGAAATATTGTTCTCGCTTCCGCTATCTACGAATGCAGTACCATTCTGATTAAGGTTAGAACCGATAATCTCTACATCGCCGCCCTTTGACCATCCAAGAGATACCTGTCCCGGATTGCTGAAATGAGCACCGTATAATGTTAATACAGAATCGTTGTTACCAATCTCAAAGCCCTTGTTTGGCTGTCCCCAGTAGTCTGAGTTATACATGTTGATATCTAATGACGCTCCGTTTTCTACCTGGAAGTATGAAGTATCAGCCGCATCACTTCCAACAATAGCAACTACCTGAGTATTAAATAAATCAGCCTCTCCTGTAGTTCCCGACTTAACGTATACTGATCTTGCAGAACCGTCAATACCAAGACCCATAGACTTTAAGTTCTGTGGACCACCATTGCCATCGCTCTGTAATACAAGACCATGTCTTGAACCATAGTGGAAGTCATTATATAAAACTTCGTTTGTACAATCACCAAGAATCATGAAATCAAGGTAATCAAGACCATAACCGTAAAGTCTTGCATTTGATACACCATTTGGCATGTTAGTGAAGCTACCGAACTTACTTTCATTACCGCAGGCATATACGATTACGTTGAACATCATGTTAAGTAACTTACCGTCTCTAGCATTGTTACCAACTCTTACACCTACGTTAAACACATGACCGCCCATGAAATCAACGTAGTGGTTATCACAGTTATATGTAAATAAATCAAGTCCCTTGTAAGAAGCTCTTACATTGGTATTGATAACATATACGTTATCGCCCTGACCCTGAATTGTGTATGGATATGCTGTCGGCATCCATGTATTGCTTCCGTCAAATACCTGCTCAGGATAGTCAATAACTATCGCCCTGATTCCGGCATTCTCCTTAAGCTGGATAAAGCTTGCACCGTTCTCATTGCCTCTGTTCTCATAAGCTTCAAGAATTGTACCGCCTCCATGAGGAACTGTCTGAATATCAAGAGCACCTCTAAGCTCAACGTTTGACGGAATTGAAAGATGTCCTCTTACCTTGTACTTTCCGCTTGGAAGGAATACAATACCGCCACCGTCAGCTGATGCCTGATTTAAAGCATTCTGAATAGCTGTTGTATTATCATTTGAGCCTGTGCTTGCATAATAAGGAGCTGCTGCTGCGTTGTATAATACACGTCTTGTTGGTAATTTATTCTCGTAAACATCCTCAGGGAAGTCTTCTACTGTAGTAGCAGTTGCATTATCGCTGATTGATGTCTCATAAATTGAATTATTTGAAATCTGGCGTCCTTCTTTGAAGCTACAGCCTGTAATAACGCCTCTTCCTGTTAAGCCAAAGAAAATCTGTGGCTTGAGATTGTTAAATGCAGAACCATTAGCAGTTAAAGTACCGCCGTTAATTGCAACCTGGCCTCTTTCAACAGATGACTGGTTGAATAACACCTTGGTGCTTGACTCTACTGCAGTTCTAAGAGCATACTTAGAAGCATCAATAGTTGTATCGAAGAATTCAACTACATCGCCGGTTCCTTCAGTTATAAGTACACCATTCTCACAATTCTTAATAGTAATATCATCAAATAATATACCTACACCATTAGTAGCATTAATTGTGATACCGGTTTTACAGTTTGTGAAATTGAAATTGTAGTGGTGTCCGTTTGGTGTCTCTGATGAACCTACAGATACCTCTGCATTATATCCTGACATATATCCGTCAACTGTAATGTTACAGGTATATGACCAGTCATTACGTCTCATAACAATACCGATAGCATTCTCCTTCATATAATTCCTGAAGCTGTCAGTATTTGTAGGAGCGTTGCTAAGACCTGAATTAATCCAGTAATCCGGTGAAAAGTTAACTCCGTCAATACGTCCTACGTCGGCAATCTTATCGATTTCAACACCCTTTTTAAGAGTTGTACCGTAAAGATTCTTAACGATAGGAGCTGCACCACCATTGTCGTAGTTAAATAAGATACCGATGTATGAGTTTACAAGAGTAACGTTCTGAGTATTACTGTACTCATTACCAAAATAATTGTTATAACCGTATCTGATAGTTGGTGAATATGGCACGATGTTGTTAGGGTCCTGCTCAGGATACCAGATAGTCATATCCATAAGTCCGGTCTCAATACACATCTCGATGAAAGGTGTTGAACGCTCGTTGCCGTTTCTTCCTGCATAAGCCATAAGCATTGTTCCGCCAGGAAGCGGCTTGTTCTTATCCGGCTTCTGCCAGTCACCACGTAAAATTACACCACGCGGAATACTAAGTGTTCCGGAAATCTTATACCTGCCAGATGGTACATACACAATACCTCCGCCAAGTTCGTTAACCTTGTTCAAAAGCTTCTGGAAAATCTGTGTGTTATCATTGTTACCTGTGTTGTCTGCGCCGTAATCCATAACATTGTAAGCGTAAACAAATACCTCTGACCCATCCATAGTTTCCTTGAGGGTGTAGGTTGGATTGCCGATATTGTTAATATCAGCTGCTGCCGCTTCCATGGACAATGCTGCTACCGGTGTAAAGGTAAGGCACAGTGCCAAAAGAACCGACAATACTTTTCGAATTCCTTTCTTCATAATCTCCTCCTGCTTTAAATTTTTGTAATACCTATCTTTATAACAAAAGATTTTTGTATTCACATTTAATTTCCCCATACACTACAAATTTCAGTAATGATTCGCCCTTCTAAAGAATCACTCTGTATGCTTTTTTATTTAGTCTAACCCCTTTACTAACCTATAATATTTAATTATAACATTTGATAAAATAAAAGATAGTTCTTTTTCTTGAATTAAACGTTTTAGTTTGAATTTTTATATAAAACATTTAATAAAAAACTCTTAAAATTAGTAATATTGAACATAATAATATGTTCTGCAGTAGCAAGTCTTATAATAGCAACACCATGATAGTAAATATCAAGCTACTGATACCTACCCCGTTTTCACGGTAAGGATTGTGTAGACCAATTTGTGTACGAGTTCAGGTATCAGTTCTTTTATCTCAGTAACTCTTTCATCTTTGTCATAAACTTTCCCAAGTCATAGCTATGTTTGCTTTCTTTAATAATTTCAACCTCTAACCGTCGGTCATTCAGTTGTATAGAACAATGATTTTACACCGTTTTAGCGTTAAAACAACAAAAAAGCCACCAGCAAGGCAGCCCTCATTTCTGAGCACTATCTTACCGGTGACCTTCATATCTGCATAAATGTTTGTCGATGACTTTAGTGACGGTTTTGAATATTTGTCAAAATCAATCATTAAAGGCCTCTACTATGTGTTCATTCACTTTCTTTCAAAATCACGGGTTCTATCCCAGCCATCACAGTATATCGACAAGATGCCTTCGTGTAGTTGTACCGTATATGTCGTAGACGAAAGAACGGCATTCTCGCCATCTAAATAATACTGAACTGTTAGCTTATCGCCGTTCACAGAATATATGCCGTCCTGCCCGTAGCCAAGCATAGTCATCCAGCATCTTCCACCATAATATATACCTCCCTCTGTTGACACCATACACTCATTATGAACAAAACCATATGTGCCATCAGAATTGAATGCAAATTCCCAAACCTCCAAGGTGTCCTCTCCGGTTATCATATCCGTAAGCATATCAAAGAATACCCATTCGCCTACGATGCTGTCAGCAATATTATCTTGGGATTCCGTTGGTGTGGTTGCTTCGTCTGTTTCCTCGTTTGAAGGAGCAGACGGTTGTATTATATCAGTAAGATTGATTCTGTTTTCGCATACTATTTCAACACCTTGATAAGTTACTTTAATATTTTCGTTCTGAAATCTCAGATAACCTTTTTCCACTTGTTTTTCAAAGAATTTTGCATTGCTTTCGTTACTTCCATAATACAAAGGTGATGCGTAAATCTCAAAATCCGATGTGATTGTACCGTACAGACTGTCATTGTAGGAACAGTCAATATATTTTTGAAAATCATAGGTGCCTTTAATTAAATACGGGGACGACTCCGAACCATCACCTTCAAGTGGAGTTCCCCAATCAATAGTAGTAATTTCTACAGCATCTATTATAGCACTTCTTTGAAAACTCCCTAAAATCTCGCCTATGAAACTTGCTTTGCGTTTATAGACACCGATAACATTTGCTGGATGTACCGGATTTGTATCTTGATATTCCAAATTATCAGCTTTGGTAATATATCGAATTTCTCCGTCATCATTCGTAACAATATCATGAACCCGGTGAACTGCAATAGTCCCATACTCATCATAAACAAATGCGATTATGTCTCCAATTAAAACATTGCTTATATCTTCATCCAAATATATTACATCACCGGCTTCAATCTCCGGAGTCATTGAATCACTACTAACGCGAATAATACAATAACCCATAAAACTACGGGAAGGAGCATTGACCGTCCTTGCGAACATTATGCCGAAAACTATGCCTAAAATCAACAATATTCCGGCAACCGTAACACCACACCATACAACAGGCGATATTTTACTTTTGCTCGATTTCGACATTACGCTGTTTTCGGAAAGTTGCAAGGCAATATTTTTTACGATTTCATCATATTCATCGGTACGCGCTTTTGCATCAGCAACATCCCACTCCAATGCAACCTTAAACCAATAGGCAGCTTGTGTTAAATTATTCGCTTTCTTATACTCAGAAGCAAGTAACCAACTTGCTTCTGCATTTCCGCATTGTGCCGCATCGGTCAGTGTAGATACCATCTGTTCAGACGGCAACTGCTTCGCCAAATCAAGCAATGCAGAATGAACCTTGCTGTCAGCGGCTTTTTGCAGAAGTTCTAAGGCTCTGCCTTCATAGACGACATTATCACCTTTTAACTGTTTTGCAAGGTGATAAACCGCAAAAGGATTACCTTCCTCTGCCAGTCGTTCAAGGGTATCCTTATCCTCTTTACCCGTATAACCGCTTTTCATAGCGGCGATTTCTTGACCGTTATCCGCAATACAATACTTTGCAAAATCCTGAATAGCGGTCATTTCGTGCGCTTTTGCTTTTGCCTGTATTTCGGGTGCTTGATAAACTGCTTCGGTATGCTTTACTTCCCACTTCATATAAATAACAGTGAAGAACAGAGCATAAATGCCCAAGGTAAGAGGTGTCAGCAGAACAAGGAGCAGATACTTTGCAAACAGTTGTCCGCCTGTTCCGTTAAATTCCAACGGGCTGCCGCCGATATGGGTATGTTTTGCCTCCCATTTCAGCACTTTCTTGTCCGCCCACGCTTTTCCGATTCCAAGGGTAAACAGCGTGAGAACAAATGATAAAATATGTATTCCGAGATAACCGCCTGCACCGCCGGAGAAATAACTGTCAACGGGTCTTTCTTCATCGGCATAAACCGTATGCTTAACAACCCATTTTTTCATTCCCAGGCCAAGCCAGATACCATAAATACCAAAGGTTATGACGGTAAGGAATACCCACAGCAGATACTTGCCGATCAACTGATGTCCGTGACCATTAAACTTCAACCGTCTGCCGTGAATAACGGTGTGTTTTACTTCCCACCGTTGCACCATACAGAGCATCCACGGATATGCAATACCCAAAGTAATGATGTTCACCAAAGCCGAGAGTATTCTGTAACCGATAAGCTGCCAATTGTTGCCATCAAAGTATGAGTCATTTCTAGTGACTTGTTTCTGTGAAACATTTTGATTGTTTTGCGGATTATTATTAACAGTATCCATATAAACTCCTCCTGCATTATAAAAAGTGCACTAACCAAATCCAGCACACAAAAAACGGAAAACACCATGTTTTCATTTTAAATTAGTTTGGTGAAAATAGTATACCAAAAATCTTTATGAAAATAAAGTATTATTTAGAATTTTTACATATATTGTCACAGGCTTGTAGCAAGGAAATCAAATTCTCTTTGAGTAGCTCGGTTATGCCCTCACATTCCCCATCTGCTTTACGAACCGAAAAATCATATCCTCCGCCTGCTTGTCAATGTCAGCGTGATAGTCTTTGTAGTGTCCTCCATAAATTTTGATTTCGCTACAATTAACGCTGTCGCATCCACCTCATAAAAACACCTTGAGGCACCCGCGATAGAGCAGGCGCCCCAATTGAGACTGTTTTTACTGTTACGAAACGTACTTATTTAATTTTTCTTAAATATTATTCCACTACATTTATTATATTTTCTGCGAGCCATGCCTTCATTGTGTCACTTGTACTGCCAAGAGCATATACCGCCTTAGCAGCCTTGTAAAGACTCACACTGTAACCGCCACCGGCACTTGAACCGGCCTCTGTATAGTAGTAAGTTCTCTCAACACCATTAGCATCCTTGTAAGTGATGTATGGACGTGCTGCAATATCAGTTGTATAGTTTGAAGCACCGATTCCCTTAACTACACAGGTGTACTGTATATAATCATCTGTTAAATTATAGTTATTAACAGCAGGGCTTACTACCATTCCATCCTTTACTTTTACAGCATTAATGTCCTTAATTAACTCGCCGCTGCCAATATTAGCTGTAATTGTTGCTACGGTACCAAAACCGATTCCCTTATCAGCTGCTGATTCCGGCTGTAATGATGCATTAGCACTATTTAAAGCTTCTATTTCCGCAATAAGCTCTGTACCAATCTGGGTTATGAATCTGAGACCTGATGGCTCAGCAATTCTTACCTGAGTACCGAGAAGTTCAAATGCCTTATCACCACTGCCGATTTCTATCCAGCCGGCATAAAGAACTGTATCACCATTTATCTTTGATACATCAGCTGCCTTTGATGCTGCACCTGATACTGCTGCGACACTGTTAAGTGTAACTGCCTCACTGTACCAGCCGGCAAATATCTTACCGTCAGCCTTTGGTGCATCTGCAAGTGTAATTGCAGCACCCTTTTCAAAACTATCAGCCTTAACTAAGGTATTACCGTTGTAATAAGTAATATTAATATATTCTTTGGCATCGCTGTTCTTAAGATTAAATTCATGAATTGACCAGTAGTTGCCCTTTGAGCCGGTCTGTACAACCTTAACATATCTGGCATTCTGAGTTCCTACATAATACTGCTCTGTCTTGTCAGTGCCGCTGAGTACAGGATTGCCCCAGTTTACGCCATCGGAAGATACATAAATCTCATAGCCTGCAGGCTCATCATTGGTACTTGTACCTAAAAGAAGCTCCACTATATCAAAGGTCTGTACCTTACCTAAATCAACCATGAACCACTGTCCCGGAACCTGTGAGCCAATAGTAGCCCATCTTGAACCAAGATCATTATCTAATGCGAGGTAAGCATTATTACTGTAAGCTGACGCTGTTGCAGTCCAACCGGTTCTGTCTAATTCCGGAGCTGCCTGAAGCTTAGTCTCTAAAGCATTTCTTGCTGCCTGTAAAGTCTCTACCTCTGCCTTTGTAACTGCTGCCGAACTGTTTACTGATAAGTTCTTTGCATGATTGATTGCATTCTTAAAGTTATTTACACTCTCTGTAGTGTACACTGACAACATCTCATCACTGTACTGCTCGTATACCCAAACCTGAGTTGCAAGCTGTGCATCATAATCATAATCCCAGCCTGTCTTTTCTGAAATAAACTCTACAAGATCAAAGCTTCTGTTAACACCGGCTGTAATAGTCGGATGACTGCCGATTCCTGAACCCTCTGTAGTCTTATCAAGTACATCTAACGGAAGGAAATACATGTTGTTATCATTCATTGACTCAACTGCTGCCTGAATTGCAGATGCCCTGCCATTTCCCATCACACCATATGCCCAGATAATGATTGCATTAGGATTTACGCTTCGAACCATCTTAAGAAGCTCCACTGCCTCTGACTGTATATACGCATCCGTTACTGTGTTGCCGTTTGAATCCTTAGCACCATTGTCGTTAGTTCCAAGGTTGATAACAACTACATCACTGCCACCATCAAAATCCCAAGGTGTAGTATTACCTACAAGGCCTGAGGTCTGAAGATAGTAATCAATCATGGACTCTCCGGTAGTTGTTCTTACAAAACGGATACCACTTCTTGAAATAATACTTGTAGCTGCTTCAAATGCTTTGCCTGTAAGAGCTGCATAAGTCATTGTTCCTTCTGTGTTTGAAGATGAGTAGTTGCCTGCTCCGTCTTCAACCATGTTACCAAAACCACTGGTGATTGAATCACCGATAATCTCTATTGTTCTGTCTGAAGCCTTCGGTGGGTTTGTAAGACTTCCGCCTGTAACTGTAATCTGTGAAATTCCAAGAGTAGCGTTGCCGCCATAAGCAGCCTCGTTTCTCTTTCTTAATGTAATAGTATGAGGTCCCTTTGTAAGTCCCTCTGCAAGTACATAAGTTGCACCGCTTTCTGTAACACAAATAGTCTTTGCAGGTACTAAATCATCATCAACATATACATTAATATAGCCCTTTAAAAGCTCAGCTGTATTAGTTGTACTGATGACTGCTGTTGTACCTGTACCATTAATGTTAAACGTAACACCACTGTTTGTCCATGTAAGCTTTAACTCATCATTCTCGTAATAAGTTCTTCCATGTAACAATACCGTATCTTCTGATTCATCCGGTTCTTCTGAACCTGTATTCATAAGATTAAACTCATGAATTGACCAGTAGAGGTACTTATTACCTGTCTGCTCAATCTTGATATATCTTGCATACTGGTTTCCTACATAATACTCTTCAATTGCTTCATTTCCGGTTCTTACAGGTGTTCCCCAGTTCTCGCCGTCTAATGATACATATATCTCGTATCCTGCAGGCATATCATTTGTGCTTGTTCCAAGGAGCATAGCAACTGTGTCAAAGGCTGTTGCCTTTCCTAAATCAACTATGAACCACTGACCCGGCTCCTGCACTGCAAGAGTAGCCCATCTTGTCTCCATGTTATTATCCAACGCAAGATTAGCCTGAGCATTGTTATGTGAAGCAGAAGCAGTCCATCCGGTTCTGTCAAGGTAAACTGACACGCCTTCCTGGGCAGCCTCTACAGCAGTAATCATAGCCTGAAGCTCTTCCATGGAAGCTGATTCATCCCAATAAAGCTTCATAGCCTCATCAACCTGACTGATATAATTTGCATAAACATTCTTATCAAGCTTGTCAACGTCCGGACCTTCCTCGATAGTCTGATATAATACATACTTCCAGTATTTCACTACGCTGCTGTCAACAACTCTTATATCTGAAACTTTCATTGATATACCGGTATATCCGGTGACATCTAATGTAAGGTTTACAAACTTCACACCACTCCAGTTAAATGAAGAATTATCAGCTATAGCATCTGCCATAGGCATGTATAATGTAATCTCTTCTCCTGACTTCACATAGAAGTAGCCATCATTTAATGTATAGCATAATGCATCATCCGAGCCGTCTCCCGGACTCCATGCCTGTCTTAAAGAAATAGTTCCGTTCTTAAATATATCAGAATCCGCAGCAGTATTACTTCCCTTATCAAGTGTAAGCACTACTATCATATATAAATCTTCCGGACTATATCCGTTTAAACCAGCGTGATTCTGAGTGTTGCCATTTGACAGCTTAAGTGGTGTAAGAGCCTTCCAGCCTGTTGTTACCACACCATTAGCATCAGTATATGTACCAGGAGCATATGTATTAAACTCAACAGCAATATCTGATGACCTGTCAATTGTAAGACCATTATGCTCAACCACTACATCGGTTGCTCCCGGCTCTATTGTTACATTAAAGTTACCATAATTATTGTTATTCGCGGCAACAGTACCCTTACCACCCTGCTCGTAAGTCATTGCAAGGTTAGAGCCGCTGGCGTTTCCAACGAAGGTTGAACCGTACATATTAACTGTTCCGCCATCATGGCATACACCAAGGTAGCAGCACCAGGACAAATACTGTACAAGATTAATTGTTCCCCCGGATGCATTTACAAGTCTTGATGCCGGACTCCATACGTCTGCATTGTACATGCTGATAGTTCCGGTAAAACCTTCTTTAGTTATAATATTGTAGCTTATATCATGCTGGTTATATACACCCATGCTGCTTAACAGTGTGAGTGTTGTATCCGCACCGGCTTCACCGATGATACCATTTCCTGTAGCATCAAAGGCAGTACCCCATGCGAGCATATCCTGAGTACACTTACCTGTATATGGGTCTGCTATAAGCTGCATACCTGTGCTAATAAGGATAGTAAAGTTAGAGAAGAATTCAACGTTTGAGAAATCTCCTAATACCATCCATGTACAGTGCTGTGTTGTATAATCAGTCAAGGTTGCAGTACCCTTATACGCATGAAGGTAACTGGTCGGCCAGCTTGTGTAGTTACTGTGGAAATCCTGCACATAACCGCCATTAGTTCCATGACCAAGTAATAAACCATAGCCCATGTAACAGCCTGTTACATCATTAAGTACAAAACCGTCACATGCATTTGTCATGGCATCAATCATTGTATAAGTACCATTGATTGTACATGTTCTTACCCAGCTGCCCTTATTCATCTCAACTGTAGCCGGATACTCATGTACTACCTCATCTAATGCAGGGTTGTCAGTGATGCCCTGCTCAGGATAAACCATGGTAAAGCCTCTTACTCCGGCATTTTTTTCAAGAGTAATAAATGCTTCTCCGTTCGGATTATCCTTATTGTCATAAATATAAAGAACTGTACCCTTTGTGGTACTGTTACCATAATGAGCTCCGTCAAAGGCACCTCTAAGCTCAACGCCCTCATAAACCTTAAGAGAGCCCTTAAGTGTATAATATCCTGCCGGAACATATACGGTACCGCCACCGGCTGCCTTCGCTGCATCAAGGGCTGCCTGGAAGCCTGCAGTACTGTCAACTACTCCGGCTACTGCACCATAAGCTTCAACATTAAATAAATTATTTGTTGCAGGATTGTATGTTGGTGCAAAACCATAGTCATAGTCAGGAGTATTTGGCACCAGCTGCTCCTTTGTCATATCCATCGCTGTAGTTGCAGCATCATATACTACTGCATTATCTGAAGCAAAGGTATTACCTGAAAGCACCGCCTGAACTACATTACTCTCAAGTTCAATCGCCGTACCACTCTGGTTAAACACACCATTTGAGCAGACAAGGTTACCCTCTGCCATATAAATGGCTGCATCTGACCAGCTTTCAAATTTACAATCATTAAAGTTTATAGCTGAATATCTGCCTGCATCATTAATGCCCTGGTAAGCGTATCCGCTGCCGCTGAAGTCTGACTTTGTAACAATTATAGACGCATTGTTATAATAAGCTGCGTTTACTGTACCATTTTCATTACCGATATAGTCAGTGTTTGCAGGCTTCGGAGCATAGCAGATACCTGCCACATCCGCATCAATATCACAGTAAGACACTTCCAGTCCCGGATAACTTGTGGAGTGAATGTATATACCATACTGTACATTCTCAGTTCTAAGCTTACCTATAGCATCATTACCCGGATGAACCTTCGCTCCGTATTGATCCATCACTGCGGTAAGATAGCAGGCATACTTTGCATGATTAACATAAATATCATACCAGTAACCCCAGTCCTGCTCTCCGCCAAGAATACCGATAGTATTGTTTTCACAATATGTATTAAGTGCATCCAGACTGCTGCCTGATGGTGCGCCGCTAAGACCGCTGTTTGCCCAGTAAGCAGTATCGAAACTTACCTTCTCAGTTCTAGGAACATCATATGCATAGGCACCCCAGATACCTGTATTAAGAATTGTTCCATACATGCCTCTTATAAGCATGGAAGAACATGTATTATTATAAAAACCATTATATGAATTATATAATGTAACATTGTACACACTTGTATGTCCGCTTCCCTTAATTGTATATGGGTAAGCAACCGGACTTGTGGCACTCTGCTCAGGATACCATACGCTTATATCTCTTAAGCATGAGCCTGATGATATAGTAAGGAATGGTGTAGCATTTACATTCCCGGCACCGGAATAAGCCTTAAGGATAGTACCTTTACCAAGACCGCCTTCGTCAGGATTCTGCCACTCACCTCTTAAGGTTACACCTCCCGGAACATTAAGAGTACCATTAACCCTGTACTGGCCTGCAGGAAGGAAAACCACACCGCCTGCTCCGCTTACAGAATCAATCGCTGCCTGTATTGCTGCCGTAGAGTCTGCGTTACCGGTCTTATCAGCACCCATGTCCGCCACTGCATCCACTGAATAAACAATCTTATCTTCACTAGCAACTGTAGGTGTGGCAATTCTTACATTCTCAAAGGCTGACGCGTCACGCTTGTCAGTAGGACATGTAATACATACATCTGATAAGGTCATAGATACATCAGTGTCTGTACCATAGTATTTATTAGCTTCAAGACTTACTACAATAAGTCTGTTAAGGCAGGTCCAGTCCATTGTACCGGTCTTGCTGGTATAAGGATAAGCTGTGCCTGCATAGGAAGCCGCATTGCTGTACAAAGGAATATCCAGCTGATTTACACCTTCTTTAAGAGTTATGTTATACCATCCGGCATTATTCTCTCCATTATTATCAAGAGATCTCAGCTTAAGATATAAGCCTCCCAGTGTAAAATCATTTACATGCTGTCCGTTTTTAACTGCATTAAGTGTAATGGTAAGATGAAGATATGCACCCTCGTCAATACCGTTGGCAGTCATGTCAATCGCCTTGCCACCGTCAATAGTTGTCCAGTCGCAATACAAGCCAAGACTTGAATGATTTGACACAACTCTGTCATCATAGTTGTAAAAGGTTCCGATAATAGTATCGCTGTCAGCCACCGCATAATCTGCCGAAGCAGTTTTTTCCGGTGCCGGAACAATGGTCAATGTCTGAAAAACCATTGTAAAAGACAACAAAAATACTAAAATTCTCTTTGTCGTTCCCCATTTCATAAAGTTACACCCTCATTTCTTCATTATAGTGTTTTCATTATATCATTTGGTATAAATTACTGGGGAACTTTTTTTCTTGCTACATCGTTTAAGTTTTTCTTTTTGTACAAAATATTCAATTTTTACACCAGTGTTTTATCACTTTTTCATATGCAAAATTTCGTTTTTATGTAAATTATAAGTATATATTATACATTATCCATGTCAAAACAGGGCTTCTCCTTGACGTTACTATAAATCACATTTATAATTACATGAACGAGGCTTTTTTCATTATAAAAAATATTTTTAATTTTTTAATTTTTTATGTGACTTATTCGTTCGCTCATGCGTGTATATAGTAGGAGGGCAAAAGTGGTCTTATCAAAAAAAAGCAGAGAAGCTCTGACGAAGACCTATGACAGACATGCCGACACTCTTTATCGTCTGGCACTGTCATATCTTCAAAATTCGGATGATGCTTACGATGCTGTACATGATGTATTTATCAAATACATTAATACAGCTCCTGATTTTTCTGATGTGGAACATGAACAGGCCTGGCTTATCAGAACAACTATTAATCGCTGTATTGATATGTTAAGACGCAGAAAGATTAGGAATTACATCTTACTCGATGATATTTCCGAAACCGTCAGCGTAGAACTTAATACTGATAATAGTGATGCTTCCGATGTTATGACCTGCATTTCCAAACTTTCAGAAAAGTACAGAACAGTTATTATCCTTCATTATTTAGAGAGCTTTTCTATTGAAGAAATCTCATCAATCCTCGGTGTTTCCGTATCCGCAGTCAAGATGCGTCTTGTACGCGGCAGAGATGCACTTAAAAATCTGATGGACAAGGAGGATATTAATGTTTAACCAAAAACAGATTGAGGCTTACCAAAGCATTAAAGCGCCTGATAGTCTGAAAGACAGTATCATGGCAGACTATGATTTGGACTACACTCCAAAACACATATTATCTTTTGGCAATATGCGGACTCTCGCTTCAATTGCCGCATGTGTGATGCTTATAATCACATTTTCTGTTTTCACTACAAAGGACTTTGGTTCTTTCAAGGCCTCCGTTGATGGTGTACAGCTTTCCTCTGAGAGCATACTCTTTGGCGACAGTCAGTCAGCACCTATGATCGTGGATGCAAGAGCTCTTTCCACAATTAGTGTGCCGATTGAGATGGATATCCACAGAGATACCACGATAACTGTTAACAACGGTGCTATTAAGGTCATAAATGATAAGACCGGAGAAGTTCTTTCTAATGAAACAACAATTACTACTGACTCTGATGTTCATGTATGCTGGGAAGTTATCATAGATGATGCTTTATCCTACGAGATGACAGTCAGTGACACAAAGGAAACTCATGTGATTACTCTTGCCTTCGACAATTTAGCAGGCGTATGGTCGCTCTGCAGCAACCAGGTAGATTAATTAAAAATTTATTTAACAAAAAGGAGAATTTATTATGAAGAAGTTACTTGCATTATTACTCGCTATCGCAACATTATCTTTAGTAGCATGTGGTGGACAGAAGGACGCTAATGACGGCGGACAGACAAGCTCTGTTACTGTTGAAGAAGGAACAATCGGACACGCTCTTCACGCTGATTTCTGGGAGAGAATCACAGCTAACCCTGAAGCAACTGCACAGGAACTCGCTGATGGTCTTCTTACAAACGAAGTTATTGCTTTCATGGGTGGTGCTATGCCTGTAGAAGAGGGCTTCCTCTCAGGTTTCAGCAGTGACATCACAGGCTTTAAGGAAGGCGTTATGTTTGCTCCAATGATCAGCACAATTCCTTTCGTAGGTTATATCTTCACTCTTGAAGATGGCGCTGATGTTGATGCTTTCATCTCTACACTTGAGACAAACGCTGACCCAAGATGGAATATCTGTACAGAGGCTGAGCAGACTGTAATTGACAAGTCAGGCAACACAGTATTCTTCTTAATGTGCCCAAAGCAGATTGAAGCAGAATAATTAGTTATTAAATAATGCAAACGGGTGTGGTTAATACCTGCACCCGTTTTTATTTATACTTAGTATGTCAAAAAGTATTGTTTTGCAACCTTTTTGAGATATTAAGGTTACAATAAAAATAACGAAGGAGGCGACAGACTTGCTGTTTACCAGTATTTCTTTTTTGTATTATTTTCTTCCTTGTGTACTGATTTTAT
>JAZULV010000081.1:0-8867 GCA_045603305.1 Lachnospiraceae bacterium
CCTCTCTTATTTTTCAATTTTTCAGTTTCCAAAGAACTAAGTACAATCATCATACACATAAGTAAAGAGGAGTCTTTAATATATGTTTCATAAAATTCAATCCATAATTCTTTAAAAGGATATCTGTCCTGAAGTGGTAAACTTGAATCATGAGTAACCGGATATAAACAATTACCTAATATAAAATATTCTCCATATACAGTTTTATATTCAAGCATCTCATGTTCTTTATAGAATTTATTAAGCTCTTCAAAGGCATCATCCAGTCGTTTGGGTGCTATGCCAAAATATTCACGGAATATTTCAGGATGCGGCTCTCTTTCCGGCATAGTGATGATACAATTCGGATTATACAATCCGTATCCCTCTTCGTTTAAAATCTCAGATACCTTACCAACGCCGCTAAGTGTCTCAATAATCGCCTGTTCGCTGTCAGAAGTATTCGATAATTCTTGTAACCCTTCTACTATTACATCAAATTGCTTCTTAACAGTGGCATTTGCCATGGCAACAGTGCTTTGTTTAATGTCTTGCAAAAGACTTAAACCTCCGGAACGCATTTCCGGGTTATCTGTCGAGAGCAGGCGTTTTACACTGATCAACTGCTTACTATGAGACCTCATGTTTAACAAGTCCAGAACCTTTTTTCTTATATCTGAGGTTTTATATTTCAAAAAACTCTCTAATTGAATATATTCCTCCTCACTAAGCTTTAAACCCTTTAGCATACGAACTGCAGTCTGTCTGGTAAAACTTTCTTTATCTGCTACAGCTTCAATAAGCACCTTCCTCTGGGTATCAGTTTCTGCCTTATAGGTTAGTAATTCCAGACAAGTACTTCTCATTGAATAATTCTCTGTTGTATCAATAGATGAAATATATCCGCAAGCCTCATCAATTAGTGCCTTATCCTGCAACGCATAAGCAGTAACACACATTCTTATAATAAGCTGTGTCTTAGAAATATATGCACTGTACCAAGGAAAGACTACCGGTTTAAACTCCAGTCTTTTCTTAGGTATATTGTGATAAATATTTTTCATAATATTATAAAACTCATAGGCCTGCTCCCTGTCAGGATAGAGGTATTCCACCGGAATTCTCTTATAAGCAGGCCTCTGGTCATCTCTTCTGCCATAACAACGGTCAATAGCTTTATAGGCATAGTCAGCAGCTGTACTTAAAAACGAAGGCATAAAGACAGCTATTAATTCATAATCCTTTGGATATGTCTTTATTACCTTTGATGCAGTTTTGTAAGTATAGCCACAATGCTGCATCATGGTATTATAATAACCCATTGTAAGAAGCTGATTTCTGCTACCCTCTTTTAAATAATTATTCATAATCAAAATAGCATCTGACACATTATAAAAACCATAGGCCCATAATCCACACATAATTAAGATACTATCATTTGACTTGGTATACTCTGCAGCCTTATCAGGAAAATTATTTAATACATCATAAATTGTCTGCAACACCTTTTCTGATATTCTATCGGTATTCTCCAAATCACAAAGTCCGGTCCAAACAGCCACAGCTCTTTTTACCGCAGAAAATCTTATCAGGTTATTATCATAAATCGTATTGAAAATTCTAATAAAAGCCTGGGTAGTTCCACAGTCTGCATTTTCGCAAATCGCCTGTCTTACACCTTCCTGCATTCTGGCAGCGAGCAACAAATCCGCAAGAAGCTTATGCAAGCCTTCATTACTGCTCATCACGATACCACGAATAACTTTCACAGAAATCACAGCAATATTATTATCCCCAAGCATCATCTCGGAAACAAGCGAAATCATCTTCTCATCCCGTCCATCTATACGAGCTGCAATAATAAGGTCAAGCTTTGCAACTAAAAACTCCTGCCAATATCCATTCTTAAGCTGTACCTTTTCATCAGACATATTGTTTGAAATGAAATCGTATATGGAGCAACCATAAAATGAAAGAATTTTATAAGAATTCAAAAGCTCAAAAATAGTTTGAAAACACAATAAGTAGTCCTTACTTCTTACAGTTCTGCGGTCTATTCCTCTTGAGTAAGGAAACTCTATCAATTTATCAATTATCCTGTAGTAATCTGCCTGATACTCTTCTGACACAAAAAGCCCAACAAGCTTTTTGTAATGTTTTTTCATAAATTCACTTGGTGTTTTAATGCCACTTTTGACAAATGTCTTTGCAATCTCATAAGTCAGCTTATAGTCTGCTCCATTATCTCCAGTATGTACATCAATCTGTTCTGCCAGTAGCTTAGTACTAACACCTGCAAGAAGTAATTTTCTACGCCATTTCTTTTGAAATTCATCTAATAAATCTAACGCTTCTCTTCTTTCCATTTATCTTCTCCTGTTTTCTATTTACCACATGCGACCACTAAGCATAGTCATTCTTACAAAGGTAATTTCACTTCCATCATGAAGCAAAATTGTCTCATCAGTCTGTGAAACCTGCTCACCATCTACAAATACTACAAACATACCATCTTCAAAACACTCAATGGCTGTTTTTATAGCATCCGCAATATCCGGCTTGCGTTCCCCATAAATTCGACCAAACCCTATCTTTCCTGTGGTGCTCTTATCTTCTATTTCACTTTTAGTCAGTACCTTTAATAGTTCTGAACTTTCCTGTCTCTTATTATATTCAGAAATATTAATCTTTACTGTTTCTTTTATTAAGTCTCTGACTGTCTGTATAGGATTATCATATCTATACAAAATACTTTCTATCGTACATCGCCTTTGTGCAACACTTTTGCAACTGATTTTCAATTCCATATTCATCCCTGCTTTAACTATTTTTATCTGTACTTTTTTTACTTTATTATAACATATTATTCCGTTTATTGATTATCAATTTTATATAATTAGTACTTCATATTCTTTATTTTTGTGGTAAAATTTAAGATGATTAGTAGTATAACTAAAGCAGACATATAGTATGTCTGTATATAAATTTAGACTTCTAGAATATTTTATGGAGGATAACTATGCAGATTACTCTTAAAAACGACAAAATCACTATTGTCACCAACACATTTGGCGGCGAACTTAACTCATTAAAGACTGCCGACGGCACTGAATACCTCTGGCAGGCAGATCCGGCTCATTGGAAAGGACAGGCTCCGGTATTATTCCCAATGTGCGGCTCTCTCCGTAACAAAAAGGCTACAGCCCTTGGCAAACCGGTGTGCATGGAACGCCACGGTGTTGCAAGAAAGCAGGAGTTTGAGGTGTTTAAGCAGAGCGACGATTCGATTACATTCTCTCTTAAGTCAAATGCTGAAACCTACGAACGCTTCCCATTTGACTTCGAACTTAGAATTACATACACGATCAAGGATAACACCGTATCCAATACCTATACTGTTATCAATACCGGAAATGAAGGACTTCCTTACGCTATCGGCGGACATCCGGCTTTCAACTGTCCTATTACCGAGGGTGAAAGCTTTGAAGATTACGAAATAAAGTTTGAAAAGGTAGAAAACGCCCTTGCTATTTACCCTGACAAGGAAACCGGACTTATGAATATGGACAGTGAGAGGTTAGTTCTTGATAATACGGACACACTTCCACTAGCTCATGAGCTTTTTGCAGACGATTCAATGAATTTCTTAAACCTTAACTCAAGAAAGGTAACTCTTTTAAGCAAAAAGACCGGACGTGGCGTAGGCTTTGATTTCAGCGACTTTACATACCTGCTTATATGGTCAGCAAGTGTGAATGCTCCATTTGTAGCTTTAGAGCCTTGGATTGGACTTGCAACATGTTCAGACGAGTCTGATATCTTCGAAGAAAAGAGAGGCATGAGAATACTCGCTCCGGGAGAGTCAGAGGAGTTTACATTTAAGATGACATTAATATAAGATATACAAAAAGCTGCCAGTGGCAGCTTTTTTGCATACTATAGTACCAAAACTCCCGGATGCTTTTTGCACCCGGGAGTCTTTATGTAAGCATACCAATAATTAGTTGTTAATTAACTTATCTTCGCCATTCCAGCTGTAAAGCTTACGGATATCCTCACCAACAACCTCTGCCGGATGCTCAGCAGCTAACTTTCTCATAGCTCTGAAGTGAGCCTGTCCGCCAGCCTCTGACATATCGAGTAAGAAATCCTTTGCAAATGAACCATCCTGAATGTCTGAAAGAATCTTCTTCATAGCCTTCTTTGTATCTTCTGTGATAATCTTAGGACCTGTGATGTAATCACCGTACTCAGCAGTATTTGAAATTGAGTATCTCATGCCTGCGAAACCACTCTGGTAAATAAGGTCTACGATGAGCTTCATCTCGTGGATACACTCAAAGTAAGCATTTCTTGGGTCGTAACCAGCCTCAACAAGTGTCTCAAAACCAGCCTGCATAAGTGCACAAACACCACCGCAAAGAACTGCCTGCTCACCGAAAAGGTCTGTCTCTGTCTCTGTTCTGAATGTTGTCTCAAGAACACCTGCACGAGCTCCACCGATACCTAAAGCGTATGCTAAAGCCATATCCTGAGCCTTGCCTGTCTCGTCCTGATGAACAGCGATAAGACATGGAACACCCTTGCCTGCCTGGTACTCACTTCTTACTGTGTGTCCCGGTCCCTTTGGTGCAATCATAGTTACGTCAACACCCTTAGGAGCATTGATTAAACCGAAGTGTACGTTGAAACCATGTGCGAACATAAGCATGTTACCCTCTACAAGGTTTGGCTCGATATCGTTCTTGTACATAGAAGCCTGCTTCTCATCATTGATAAGAATCATGATGATGTCAGCCTTCTTAGCAGCCTCAGCAGCAGTATATACTTCAAATCCCTGCTCAACTGCTCTATTCCAAGACTTGCTGCCTTCGTAAAGACCAATAATTACATGGCATCCTGAATCCTTTAAGTTCAATGCATGTGCATGACCCTGGCTTCCGTAACCAATAATAGCAATTGTCTTGCCTTCTAATAATGATAAGTTACAATCTTCCTGGTAAAATATTTTTGCCATTCTTTACATTCCTCCATGTTATGTAAAATTTAAAAATTTATTAGATGATGACTTTTACGACAAATCGATGTCTATGGTCATTAATCTCAATCTTCGTCAAAAGCACTTCTGCTAAGACCTGTGATTCCGGTTCTTGCAACCTGTCTGATGTTAAATGTATTCATAAGGCTAAGGAATGCATCAATCTTTGCATTATTACCTGTCATCTCAATGATAAGAGCCTTATCTGAGAAGTCAATAATCTTAGCTCTGAATACATTCGCGACCTCAAGAAGCTGGGTACGGTCTGCTGAATCAACCTCAACCTTAAGAAGCACAAGTTCTCTTGTAACGCTTGTTACATGAGACTCAAGTTCCTTAATCTCCACAACATCCACCAGCTTGGCAAGCTGCTTCTTAATCTGCTCAAGAGTCTCGTCCTCTCCTGATGTAACAATAGTCATTCTGGAGTAACCACTCTTCTCTGTTGAACCGACAGTAAGACTCTCAATATTATATCCTCTTCTACTGAACAAGCCTGCAACTCGGCTAAGAACACCTGCTGTATCTTCTACTAATAATGATAATACTATTCTATCCATAATAATTCTCCATCTTCTTTACACATACAGTAACGAAACTCAATTTTTAATCAACCTATATCATAACACACAGATATATTATTTTCAATCATAGTGTTTGAATATATTTAAATTTGAATGCATTATTTACATTATAACCGCCAGATTACCATACGCGGTAAACTGACGGCTCTAATAATACTATTTTACAACCTTAATCCAGCCTTCAGGAGCTTCGATTCTGCCCATCTGAATACCTGTAAGTGTCTCATAAAGCTTCTTGGTAACAGGACCCATATCTGTCATACCGCTTGGGAAACAAATCTCCTTGCCATGGTCATAAATCTTACCAACCGGTGAGATAACTGCAGCAGTACCGCAAAGACCACACTCTGCAAAGTCCTTAACCTCATCAAAGTATACTTCTCTCTCTTCAACCTCAAGACCAAGGTAATCCTTAGCAACTGTCATAAGTGAACGTCTTGTGATAGAAGGAAGGATGCTGTCTGACTTAGGAGTAACAACCTTGCCGTCCTTTGTAACAAATAAGAAGTTCGCGCCGCCTGTCTCTTCTACCTTAGTTCTTGTTGCAGCATCTAAGTACATGTTCTCATCAAAGCCTTCCTTGTGAGCAGTTACAATCGCATGTAAGCTCATAGCATAGTTAAGTCCGCCCTTGATATGTCCTGTACCATGTGGTGCTGCTCTGTCAAAATCTGAAACCTTGATAGTAAGTGGCTTAACACCACCCTTAAAGTAAGGTCCTACCGGAGTAGTAAATATTCTGAACTGATACTCATCCGCCGGCTTAACACCGATTACCGGATTGCTTCCAAACATATATGGTCTTATGTATAATGTAGCTCCTGAGCCGTATGGTGGTACATAAGCTTCATTAGCCTCAATAGTTTTTACAACTGCATCAACGAACTTATCCTTAGGGAATACAGGCATCTCAAGTCTCTTACATGAATCTTCCATACGCTGTGCATTAAGCTCCGGACGGAATGTAACTATATGTCCATCAACTGTAGTATATGCCTTCATGCCCTCAAAACAGGTCTGTGCATACTGTAAAACACCGGCACACTCACTGATAACAACTTTATCGTCCTCTGTCAAAACTCCTTCATCCCAAGCTCCATCCTTGTAGTTAGATACAAATCTTTTCTCAGTCTTGCGATATCCAAATCCAAGATTGGACCAGTCAATATTCATCTTTTCCATGATTATTACTTCCTTTCAGCTATCTATTGTTAAACCCGGCAGTAAAATGCTGCTTATTGTTTAACAATATACCACATTAAATTCCCATAATCAATATTTTCATATCGAAAGTCCGAAATATAAATTGATTTTTTTATTTATATTCTCCACCTTAACAAAATTAATTGTTCTAAAAGACGAATAATTCTATCGCTTTATACACATTATATCCTTAAAATATAAATCAATAGAGGAAAACAAGCTATGAACAATAATAAGAACAGCAATTCTAAAAATGAAACTCAGAATTCTTCAAACGTATATGATGACGGCAACATCCCAAATGTAGATTTACCAAAGGATGTTATTCCGGATGAAGTTCCTAGAAAGGATGGTCCCGGTGGAGAAACCGGAGTGTAAATGTTAATTCTGGCATAGAATACTCAACTATTAATCAATCCCCTTTAACAGACATAAATATATGTCTTTAAAGGGGATATCTTTATTTCAATATATTAGCTTAATTAACTATAAACTTCTCTAATTCATCTTCTGTCAAATCAGAAATGTGTTTATCGTTCTTATTACAATACTCTTTAATTTCCCTAAAATTATATTTTGTATCATCGTCAGGAATTGGCACTGTGAGCCTACCAAAATCATCTAACACACTACTATTTAAAAAGTCCATCATATGTTCTCCTCAGCAACATCATTATTATGTAAAATCAATTACCTTTACAGAATTCATACACTGCTCTAAATCAATATAATACCTATTGTAATCATCATGCAATACATAAACATCTATTAAATCACCTGGTTTAAAATAAAACTCAAGATTATTCCAGACACTCTCGCTTGTAAAATCGTACCTTCCGCCGGAATAGATATTGTCATAATAGCATTTTAGTATATAAGGATTCCTTCCATTAACAGTTAAGGAATCATCATAACTTATGGTATCGACGATTGCCTGAATCACCATGCCTTCTGCCATGAGTTTTTTTCTGTTCTTCTTTTCCTTTATTATATCGCCATATCCCGGACCGGTTATTATCATTATTACAAGTGACATGCAAATAAGTATAATCCCTCCTATAGGAACTACCGAAGCACGTGGCTTATAAGGCTTCTCAGGATTTACGTATATGCTGATAATACTTCCCTCGTCTTTTTTAGTTTTATCTTTTAGTTCAACATACTCATATAATCTTCCCTCGTATTCGTATGTGACATACACTTCCTTGTACTTATCTCCGTCAGAATCATACTCTATCCTTACATCAACAACTTCTGCTTCTACCTTTACTGCTTTCTCTTTAAAAACAAGCAGATTAACCACAAAAACAATGCCAAGTATCATCAATACAAGACTTATTGACGCAAATATTGAAACAATACTTAATTTACTTCTATTAGCTCTTTTTATCTTATTCATACCCGTTCCTTTACACTAAAACATAATACTGACTGTAATCCTTAGGATTTACATACACTTCCACCGGTGTTCCCTCATATGTATAAGTTCTTGGATCTTTAAACACTGCATCACTTCTAAAGCGGTAAGTTATGCCGGTAACTGCATCGGTATATGTACAAATTATGTTATACACTGTTCTATCCGTTTCCTCATCATAAACCTCTGCTACCGTCTCTACTACTGCATCCAGTTTTACACCGTTTTTCAACAAAGCTTTACCGATATACTTTTCTTTCTTTATTGGTTTTAGTGTAACAATGGTAATAATCACAGCCATAAAAATCATACCTCCGGCAAAAACGGCTGTAAACAGCAATAAAAAATTATTACTTTTTGTAGACCTTATTATATCCGGATGCTCTTTATTGCAAAGAATAGTTTCAGTTTTTCCTATAAACATATTGCTGTTGTAATAATTAAGTGTTTTATTTTCATAAGTTACGCCTTCATAAGTATAAGTTACATAGACATCGTAGTGATAACTATCTGAAAGCTTAGTTATTGTGATATCTGTTATTGTAGCTTCTACCGTGGCATATTTATCTTTATCACTCACACTTTTATTATAAAAGCCCATTGCAAAAACAATCTCAGAAACTGCTGTTACAAATAATGTAAAAGC
>JAZULV010000082.1:0-25920 GCA_045603305.1 Lachnospiraceae bacterium
TTCATTTGGTAGTAATACAATATTTGGATGTATTTGTATATCATTTTTTTAATAGTCATTTAAATGCTACAGTGAAAACAATAGTTGTATTTCTGCTTACTATTATTTCAACAGAAATATATTTACGATTATTTAAAGTTATTAAAAATAAAAGGTAAGGAGAAGGAACAGTATGGAAAAAATCAGACCGGAAATGTTGGAGTTTCCTCAGAATGGTGACGAAAGAGGACGACTTGTAGTAATTGAAGGTAATAAGAATGTACCATTTGATATTGAAAGAATATTTTATATTTATGGTTCTGATAATGCAGTAGTCCGTGGCAAACATGCAAATAGAAAGAGCGAGTTTGTATTAGTAAATGTATGCGGAAGCTGTAAAGTGAAGGTATTAGATGGTCTTGGGTATGAGGATGTATTTGTATTAGACAGACCTCATATGGGAATTTATCTTCCAAAGATGCTTTGGAAAGAAATGTATGAGTTTTCGGAGGATAGTATTTTGCTTTGCCTTTCAAGTGAAAAATACGATGCGAGCGAATATATTCGTGATTATGAAGAGTACAAACAGATAGTAAGAGGTGAATAGAGTGAACGTTAAGTTTACACAGTTAAAAAGACAATATGATTTACATGCATCAGAATATGAAGAAGCGGCATTGAGAGCTATGCGTTCAGGATGGTATATTTTAGGTAATGAACTTAAAAAGTTCGAAGAGGTTTTTGCAGAGTATATGGGCACAAAATATTGTGTAGGAGTAAATTCCGGTCAGGATGCTTTGATTCTTGCAGTAAGAGCATTAGGCATAGGACCGGGGGATGAAGTAATAGTTCCTGCAAATACATATATTGCGAGTGTAATCGGTATAACTGAAAATGGTGCAACACCTGTATTGGTTGAGCCGGATGCTTTTTTTGAAATGAATGCTGACTTAATTGAAGCTGCAATTACAGAGAAAACAAAGGCAATTCTTCCTGTGCACTTATATGGACAGCCTTGTGATATGAAAAAAATTTGTGAGATAGCCAAGAAGCATAATCTCTATGTCATTGAGGATTGTGCACAATCACATGGAGCAAAATTTGAAGGCAGATATACTGGAACATTTGGAACAATTGGATGCTTTAGTTTCTATCCGACTAAGCCTCTTGGTGCATTAGGAGATTCAGGAGCTTTAATTACAAATGATGAAGAAATTGCAAAGAGACTTCGTGCAATTCGAAACTATGGAAGTGCAAAGAAGTATGTTAACGAAATATCCGGTGTAAATTCGAGACTTGATGAGGTTCAGGCAGCAGTGCTTCAGGTTGGAATTACCCATTTAGAAGAAGGAAATGATTATCGTTATAATATAGCACAGAAGTATTTGAAGCGAATTAAGTGTCCATATGTAGAATTACCAAAGTGCAAGCAGGATTCTACACATGTATTTCATGTATTTGCATTATTGTGCAAGAACCGTGATGCATTACAAAAGCATTTACAGGAGAATGGTATTGACACATTAGTTCACTATCCAATTCCTCCTCATATGCAGGAATGTTACAAGCATCTTGGATTCAAAGAGGGTGATTTCCCAATAAGTGAACGTTATGCGAGAGAGGAATTAAGTCTTCCGATTTATGCAGGAATGCCGGATGAAGAAGTGGATTATGTTATTTCTGTAGTTAATAATTTCAAGGGATAATAAATACTACTTACTCTTTGAGCTGAAAGGAAATACTTAATGAATTGTAAAAAACTAAAGAAGTTTATTGGACGTGTATTATATACAACGATTGGAAAACATATGCCTTTATCAGGTGCACGTATTAATTTTGGGAGTCGCAAATTTAGACAATTTTGTGCCCATCTTATTCTGGATGATTGTGGTAAATGGATAAATATTGATAAAGGTGCAACATTTGGTGATAAGATTAAATTGGGGAATGGTGCAGGTATTGGTGCAAACTGCTGTATCCCAAATGGTGTTACAATTGGTGAAAATGGTATGATGGGAATTGATGTCTTGATGTTTACAAATGAACATCGCTATGATGACTTAACTATACCAATGGGACATCAGGGTAGAACGGAAATTGAGCCTATTATAATTGGAAATGATGTATGGATTGGTTCTCGTTCACTTATTATGAAAGGTGTACATATTGGTGACGGAGCTATTATCGCGGCAGGTTCTGTTGTAACAAAAGACGTACCGGCTTATGAAATATGGGGTGGCAATCCTGCACATTTTTTAAAGTCCAGACTAGAACAAAATGATTAAAAGTTTATTGTCTTTCTGAAAGACATTCAAGGGAGAGTAACTTCATGAAGATATCATTAAGAGAGTTGAGAGAGTGTGATGCTGCAGGTATGCTCGAATGGATGCAGGATCCTAATATTTCATGCTTCTTTCGCTTTGACGCAGCAAGCATGACAATAGAAAAGTGTATTGACTACATACATTCTGCAAATGAGGAGTCAGATTGCAGGCATTTTGCAATTGTTGACGAGAATGATATTTATTTAGGTACCATTAGCTTGAAAGAAATCAATTCCGAGGATGGTTCGGCAGAATATGCAATTAGTACAAGAAGCTGTGCCCATGGTACAGGTGCGGCTATGCAGGCGACAAAAGAGATTATAAGAATTGCATTCGAAGAGCTGGGACTTAACAGGGTATATTTAAATGTATTGACTGATAATTTAAGGGCTAATGCATTTTATAGAAAAGCAGGATTCCAATTTGAGAGATGTGAAGAAGATGCTGTAGAAATCAGAGGAGTCCTTAAATCGCTTAACTGGTATGCGATAACAAGATAAAATCAGATATATGCGAAGAAAAAGATTTTTATTAATTGCAACAATAATTGGTGTTCTGATAGTAATTTGCATTTGGCTGCAACAAGTATCTTTATCAATTGCACATTATTCAATAAATGTGGATATCGATGAATCTATTCGAATTATTCATCTGACGGACCTTCATAATAAAGAGTTTGGAAAAGAGAATAATGAACTGGTAGAGGAAATAGCAGAATTAAAACCGGATATGGTTGTTATGACCGGCGATATGTTCAATAAGGATGAGGACACAAAAGTTGTCTGCAGGCTGATTGAAAAACTTAAGAAAATCGCTCCTGTATATTATAGTTTTGGGAATGATGAAATGGACTGGGAATTAGGCGAGCAGAAAGAATTAAGACTGTTGTTAGAAGAAGCGGGAGCGATGGTATTAGACTTTGAGTATGCAGATGTTGAAGTAAAAGGGCAATTGCTTCGAATAGGCGGATATTATGGGTATTATCGTACACCGCATATGCGCACCGATGATCCGGTTGAACAGGAAAAAGATCTAGTGTTTGCAACTGAGTTTGAAGATACTGATAATGTTAAGGTGCTTTTATGTCATATCCCGACTGCCTGGCTTGACTGGGGATATATCGATAAATATCCTGTAGATGTTGTGTTTTCCGGACATTATCATGGAGGACAGGTTAGGCTCCCATTTATAGGAGGGATATACGCTCCGTATGCCGGGGTGTTTCCTGAGTACACCAAAGGGATATTTGAAGGAGAATGTGCTACCTGTGTGCTTTCTGCTGGTCTTGGTTCAGACTCTATGATTCCACGTATTAATAATGTTCCGGAGATTTTGGTAGTAGATTTAGTGCCACAGGACTGATATGTTATTATTAAAGAGTTAGGAGAAGAATATGAGTGAAGAGTACAAGTATTTAATACATATTTTAAAAGCATTTGTAAATAATGAAACTCCTGATTCTAATGAGCATATAGACTGGGGCGCATTAATGTACATTGCACATATTCATTCTGTTGATGGAATACTGGCATATATGGCAAAACAATATGAAATATGCAATTGTGAAGAGCTGAATTCGCAGATGAGGGATATATGTTTTAAGAACATCGCGTTATATAATAAGCGTGCTGCGTTAATGGGAATATTAATAGATCAAATGAAAGATGCACATATTAAGCATATTCTATTTAAAGGCTACATACTCAAAGATTATTACCCTATTCCTGAGTTAAGAAGTTATGGAGATATAGATTTTGTTATCCACAGGAATGACCGGCAGAAGATCCATCAGATGATGCTGGATAATGGGTTTAATGTAAAAACTGACTGGGAGCCGGTATTTAGTTATTTAAAAGGCATTGAGTATTATGAAATACATACCGATATTATGGAGGTTAATGCTTCTGATAAGGCAGATTATATAGGATATTTTAAAGATATGTGGAAGCATATTGTTAAGATAGACGACTATTCCTATCAATTCTCTTCTGAGTATCATTTTATTTATTTGCTGGTGCATATAGCTAAGCATGTATATGACGCAGGTGCCGGAATCCGTATGTATATGGATATAGCTTTATTTATAAAAAAGCACGAGAAAAATGCAGATTGGAGTCTTATAAAGGAAGAACTTTTAAATCTCAGGTTGTATGATTTTTCATGCGTTGTTTTTGCATCGGTTGAGAGATGGTTTGGAATTAAGTCACCATATGATGATACTAATATGTCAGAAGAGATTTTATCAGAGTTTGAATTGTTTACCCTTGAGGCCGGAACTTATGGATATGTTAACCGTGAAAAGGGAGTGAATACACTGAGAAAAAGCAGTGGCGATAAGAAAGAGGCTTCAAAGTTAGCAGTTGTTTTACAACGACTTTTTCCCGCTGCATCCGGTATTGAGAAACGCTATACATATCTTCAGGGCAGACATTGGCTGTTGCCTGTAGCATGGGTGCACAGATTGTTTATTACAAAAGGAAAATGGCAGGAAAACGTCCAAAAGGCACAAAGTATTTTAACGGCAGATTCAGAGCAGGTTGCAGAGTTAAAAAAGTTTTATAGAGATATTGGACTATAGCTTCTCTTGACAGTGTTGTTTATTTGAATTATAGTATTAAGACATAGTGATATATTAGACAGAGGGTATATTTTTCCGGTTGTGGGGGCTGGAGATATTAGATAGGAGAGTATAGTGAAGGAACATATTGACAAAGGAACCAAGCAAAAGTATATACGAATATTAATACTTGTAATTTTAGATATTATCGGAATTAATGCAGTGAGTTTTTTCTCACTGTACATTCGTTTTGATTTTAAATTTATGGATATTGATCCTCAGTTTTGGGATGCACTGGTAAGTATAATACCATGGTATACGCTTATAGCACTTTCCAGTTTTGCGATATGCAAGTTGTATTCTAGTTTGTGGGGATTTGCAAGTGTCCAGGAAGTGTTGAACATAATAAAGGGTGTTACTTTAAGTTCTGTAGTTCAGTATATTGTTATGTATATTATAGATTTGAAAGTACCACGCAGTTATTATTTTTGTAATTATGTATTCCTGCTTTTTTGCATAACTGCAAGCAGATTTGCCTATAGATTACTACGATTTTTAAATTCAGAACGCAAGTCACTGCGTAACCGTGAAAAATATTCTACGATGGTAGTTGGTGCAGGCAGTGCCGGAACCATGATTATAAACGAACTTATGTCAAGTGAATATCTGAATGATAAAGTTCAGTGTGTCATTGATGACAACCCTAGCAAGTGGGGAAGATACATACATGGTGTTAAGGTAATAGGCGGTCGCGAAGTAATTCCTGAAGCTGTAAGAAAGTATCAGATAACTGATATTATTATTGCCATGCCTGCTGTATCAGCAGATGACAGAAGAGGAATTATTGAGATTTGTAATAGTACCGGCTGTCATCTTAAGATTCTTCCGGGTATGTACCAGATGGTTAAGGGAGAGGTTACGGTTAGTAACTTAAGAGAAGTAAAGATAGAGGACTTATTAGAAAGAGAACCGGTTAATGACAAGATAGGAACTGTACTTGAGTATGTACAGGGTAAAGTAATTCTTGTTACCGGCGGCGGTGGTTCGATTGGCAGCGAGCTTTGCAGACAGATTGCCAAGCATGAGCCAAAGCAGCTTATTATATTTGATATATATGAGAATAATGCATATGATATACAGTTAGAACTTAAGCACCAGTATCCGGAACTTGATTTAGTTGTGCTTATCGGATCGGTTAGAAATACTAATCGTATGGACTATGTTTTTTCTACATACAAGCCTGATATTGTATATCATGCTGCTGCACATAAGCATGTTCCTCTTATGGAGGATAGCCCTAATGAGGCGATAAAGAATAATGTATTTGGTTCATATAAGACAGCTCAGATGGCTGATAAGTACGGTGTTAAAAAGTTTGTGCTTATTTCCACAGACAAGGCTGTTAACCCTACAAATGTTATGGGTGCATCAAAGAGAATCTGCGAGATGATCATTCAGACTATTAATAATCATAGTAAGACTGAATATGTTGCGGTTCGTTTTGGTAATGTTCTGGGAAGTAACGGTAGTGTTATTCCTCTGTTTAAGAAACAGATTCAGGAGGGTGGCCCGGTTACGGTTACACATCCTGATATAATAAGGTATTTTATGACCATACCGGAAGCGGTGTCCTTGGTTCTTCAGGCGGGAGCCAGTGCAAAGGGCGGCGAGATATTTGTACTTGACATGGGCAAGCCTGTTAAGATTCTGGATTTAGCGGTAAATCTTATTCGTTTGTCAGGTCTTACTCCTTATGAAGATATTAGCATAAAGTTTACCGGGCTAAGACCGGGTGAAAAGCTTTACGAAGAGATGCTTATGGATGAAGAAGGTATGCAGGAGACTGAGAATAAGAGAATAAAGATTGGTCATCCTATTCCTGTAGATGAAGATACTTTCTTTGCGAAGCTTGAAGAGCTGAATAAGTTAGCTGTAAGTGAAAAAGAAGGAATCCGTGATCTTATCAAGGAAATAGTGCCTGAATATAAGATACAGTCTGATATAGCATTAAAACAGTCAGCAGCAACAAAAGAAGACTAATTATTTCTATCTCCTGCAAATTAATAAGCAGGAGATAGTTTTTGTAACAAGGATTGTCACAATTATTGAAGAATTAACTAATTCAGTATAAAAATATTGCTAAATACTATGCTTAATTATATAAAATGTGTTATAATAAAAAGAAGCAGCGAACGCGGTCGATTAGACAGGGTGGATATTTAGATGCAGACATGTCCGCCTGTCTAATCGACTATGTGAGTGCAATGAACACCAAAACTATAGGTTTTAAGGTGCTGCTTATAAATATATTTTTACAGACAAGAAAGGCAGGTTTTTAACGTGGCAGAAACTAAGATTATGCTTGGAAATGAAGCTATTGCCAGAGGTGCTTATGAGGCAGGGGTAAAGGTTTCAGCTGCTTATCCGGGTACACCTAGTACAGAGATAAGCGAAAACATTATAAAATATCCGGAGATTTATGCAGAGTGGTCACCGAATGAGAAGGTTGCAGCTGAGGTTGCAATCGGAGCGTCAATCAGTGGTGTCAGAGCGTTAGCATCCATGAAGTGTGTAGGTCTTAATGTGGCAAGTGACCCACTTTATACTGATGCGTACATAGGTGTTAATGGTGGTCTTGTGGTAGTTGTAGCAGACGACCCGGGACTTTACAGCTCACAGAACGAACAGGATACAAGATGTGTTGCAAGAGCAGCGATGATTCCGGTGCTTGAGCCGGCAGACAGTGCGGAGGCTAAGGAATTTACCAAACTTGCTTTTGAGCTCAGTGAGAAGTACGATACTCCTATGATTCTTCGTACAACTACAAGACTTGCCCATTCTCAGGGTACAGTCGAGCTTTGTGAACGCGAGGAAGTAGAGGATAAGCCATACGAGAGAAATCCTCAGAAGAACGTTATGATGCCGGGCAATGCCAAGCTGCGTCACCTTTTCGTTGAAGAAAGACTGAATAAGATGGCAGAAGATGCAGCTTCATTTGAGATAAACAAGGCAGAGTACAATGACACATCTATCGGTGTAATTACAAGTGGTATTCCTTATCAGTATGTTAAGGAAGCTCTTCCAAATGCTTCAGTATTAAAGCTTGGTTTGGTTCATCCGCTTCCAAAGAAACTCATTGAAGAATTTGCTTCAAAGGTTGATAAGCTTTATATCGTAGAGGAATTAGAGCCTGTTATTGAAGAGCAGGTTAAGTCCTGGGGTATTAAGGCTATCGGTAAAGAGATATTTACAGTACAGGGTGAGTATAGTGCGAACATGCTTAGAGAAGCAGTACTTGGCGAGAAGCTTGAGCTTGAGACAGCCGAGAAGGTTCCGCCACGTCCGCCAATTCTCTGTCCTGGATGTCCACACAGAAGCGTATATTCAGTTATGAATAAGTTAAAGATTCACGCTGCCGGAGATATCGGATGTTATACTCTTGGTGCAGTTGCTCCGTTAAGCGTAGTTGATACTACAGTATGTATGGGTGCCAGCATCAGTACTCTTCATGGTATGGAGAAGGCTAAGGGTAAGGATTACATAAAGAACTGGGTTGCTGTTATCGGTGACTCTACATTCCTTCATACAGGTGTTAACTCACTCATGAACATGGTTTACAACAAGGCTACCGGAACAGTAGTTATTCTTGATAACTCTACAACAGGTATGACCGGACATCAGGACCATGCAGCTACAGGAAAGACCCTTATGGGCGAGACTACATATGCTATTAATATTTATGCACTTTGCAAGGCTATGGGCATTGAGCATGTATATGAGGTGAATGCCTTTGATTTACCTGAGCTTGAAGCTACATTAAAGCGTGAGATAGCAAGAGATGAGGTTTCTGTAATTATTACAAAGTCTCCATGTGTACTCTTAAAGAGCAATGTATTTAAGACTAAGTGCGTGGCTGTACCTGAGAAGTGTAAGAAGTGTGGTGCATGTCTTAGACCGGGATGCCCTGCTATTACTAAGAACGCTGATGGCACAATTAAGATTGATGAAACTATGTGTAACGGCTGTGGTTTATGTATGCAGCTTTGTAAGTTTGGAGCAATAGAAAAGGTGGGTGAGCAGTAATGGAAACAAAGAATATTATGATTGTCGGTGTAGGCGGACAGGGTACACTGCTTACCAGCAGAATCCTTGGAGGTATCACCACTAAGGCCGGTTACGATGTAAAGCTTTCTGAGGTTCATGGTATGGCTCAGAGAGGCGGTAGTGTAGTAACTTATGTAAGATATGGTGATAAGGTTGCAGAGCCGATTGTTGAAGAAGGTCAGGCTGACGTGCTTATTGCTTTTGAGAAGCTTGAAGCTTTAAGATATGCGCATTTCCTTAAGAAGGACGGTGTTATTATAGTAAATGACCAGAGAATTGACCCTATTACAGTAGTAACAGGAGCAGCAGAGTATCCTGAAGGCATTATAGAAAAGCTTAGTGCTAAGTACAATGTTATCTCTGTAGACGCTATGGGAGAGGCTTTAAAGCTTGGCAATTCAAAGGTATTTAATACTGTTATTATTGGTATTGCGGCACAGCATATGGACTTTTCAAAGGAAGAGTGGCTTGAGGTTATTGAGGAGAAGGTTCCTGCAAAAACTATCGAGATTAACAAGAAAGCCTTTGAAGCAGGTTATAATTTAGGAAAATAAACAAATAATAATTACAAGCGGAGGCTGCTGCGATATGCAGCAGCCTTAATTAAAGCTTGAAAGGATTGAAATACTATGGTTATTGATATGCATACTCATATTTTCCCGGATAGGATAGCTGAGGCTACTATTAAGCATCTTTCTGAATTTGGAGGTATAAGAGCTTATACAAACGGAACAAAAACCGGCATTATAGAAGCTATGAAAAAGAGTGGAGTTGACGTGTCCGTTATTCTTCCTGTTGCTACGAAACCGAGACAATTTGAGAGTATTACAAGATTTGCAGAAGAGATTAATGATTACGATTACAGCAATGAAGGTATAAGACTTATTTCCTTTGGAGGAATACATCCGGATACCGAGGATTATAAAGGTGAACTTAATATCCTGCATGAGAAGGGAATTAAGGGCATTAAGCTTCATCCGGATTATCAGAATACATTTATTGATGACATAAAGTATTTAAGGATTATTGAGTACGCTTCATCTCTTGGCATGATAGTACTTACCCATGCCGGCTATGATGTGGGTTATCCTGAGCTTACCCATTGTACACCGGACAGAATTAAGCATATGTTAGATGAGGTAAAGCCGGAGAAGCTGGTTCTTGCTCATATGGGCGGCGTGTTCATGGGTGACTGGGTTGAGAAACTTCTGGTTGGTTATAATATATATCTGGATACTTCATATGTGGCAGATATTATGTATGACCAGCAGTTTGTTCGTATGGTGAGAAATCACGGTGCAGACAAGATATTATTTGCATCTGACAGCCCATGGAAAGACCCGGGTGTTATGAAGGAAGCTATTAACAATATGAGTTTAACCGATGAGGAAAAAGAAAAGATTTTTGGGGGCAACGCAAAGAGGCTTTTAGAAATTTAGAGGGGAATTTATGAAACAAATAAAAGAATTTGTAATGAAGTATAAATCATATATCGTGCTTTTGGCTGCAGTACTATTAATGGAAGTGTTTTTGTTCAACTGCAAATCATTTTCACTGGCAGGAGGCAGATATCAAGAAGTTAATATTCCGGTAACAGAGGCAAATGTGTCCGGCGGAGAATTCGTTAATGGATTAGTAAGCTCCGGTTTGGCAAAAAGATATTTAACACTGGATTTTACAGATATAAATGTACCGGTTAAGAATATATATATCGATATAGTTTTTAACGATAAAGTGATTGAGAAGGATGTAGAAATCAGATTTAAGGATTCTACTTATTCAGAAGGTTTCAGATATTCATGGACATCATCTGATGCAACAGTTATTAATGGTAATGAACAAAGCAGGTATATTACTGTAAATACATCAGGAAATGTCAGCGATTTGAAGCTTAATATATACGTTGATGATGAAGAATATATACAGATTGGTTCAATTACAGTTAATAAACCTGTGCCATTCAAATTCTCTTTAGTCAGATTTATTTCAATATGTCTTTTGTTATGGGGCGTGTGCTGGCTCTGGACAAATGCGGGACTTAAGAAAACCTTTATCGAAAAGGAAAATCTATGTATAAATGCTTTTTCAATTATTACGGGACTGGTAGTTTTGCTGATGTTTTTATTTACCTACATAGGCAATACTGCCAATGACTATTCTTTAGTTGAAGCGTTAGGCGGACTTAGAAACGGTAACCAGATATCACAAGAGATAGTAGATGCCTTTGAGGCAGGACAGGTTTCTTTACTTAGAGAGCCTAGCAGTACTATGTTATCTCTTGATAATCCTTATGACTATTCCCAGCGTGTTGCAGCCGGGGTGAACAGTGAGGCGTGGGACCATTGTTTTTGTGATGGAAGTTATTATTCTTACTATGGTGTAGGACCTGTAATTACACTGTTCCTTCCTTTCCATATGATAACCGGGAACTATTTTGCTACAGCATGGGCGGTGCTTATATATGGAATATTCGGTGTAATATTTTTATCAGGTTTATACAATGCGGTGGTTAGAAGATTCTTTGCCGGAGTACAGGCAAATATGATAATTATGGGGCATTTCATGCTCATGATTTCATCAGGTATTTTCTTTTCGGTGATAAGACCGATGTTCTATGAGATTGCAATATCCTCAGCTTTTGCAGCGGTGGCAGCAGGTGCATATTTCCTCATAACATCAAATGTTATCGGAGAAGGAAAGATAAGATACGGTAAGCTGGCGGCCGCTACAGCGTGTCTGGGATTTGCAGTGCTTTGCAGACCTACAACAGCAGTTTACTGTGTTGCTTCCCTTGCATTTATATGGTTTGGTTTGAGCAAGCAGCATAAAGCTGATAAGGAGAGCAAAAGTCATAAAGGAAAGATTATATATCTGGTAAGTGCAGCGCTTCCGTATGTTGTTTTTGGAGGCTTCCAGATGTGGTACAACTATGCAAGGTTTGATTCTGTATTTGACTTTGGTATAAATTACTCACTTACAATAAATGATTTTACTCAGTCGGAGTTTCATCTGCATTTTGCAGTATTAAGCTTTGTTGGTTTTATATTTGCAATACCACAGATAATGCTTAACTTCCCATACATCACCGGAGATTTTAATAAATTAAATCTTACAGGTTTCTATTTTGTAGACGATATTTCACACCCGGGACTTACTGTAGGTGCATTGTTTAGAGCACTGCCGATATTTACCTATCTTTTTAGTTTTAAGGCTGTTAAGAGACTTAAGAAGGGTAAAAAACTTATGCCAACGGTGTTAATAGTACTTACCTGTATAGTTGCACCGGCAGCTATTGTATTCTCAAGCTGGGAAAGCGGATATGCCATAAGGTATTTCGCAGATTTTTCATGGCAGCTTCTTATAGGTGCACTGGCTATAGCATTCTTCCTCTTTGCAAAGTGTGAGAACGATGGCGTAAAGAGAATAGCAGAAGGGACATTTATTGTGATGACAGTATTATGTCTTGTAGTAAATGCCGGACAGATTTATAACTTTCTAATAGCAGCGGCTGATTTATCAAGCTTTGTTTCAAATGAATGGGAGTGTAAGATATATGCATTTGCAAGACTGTTTGATTTTTGGAGATAAATAGTTTTGCGACTATGTATTGATATTTTAATATAAGTTTTAATAGTACCCACAGATAAAAAGGAACGTGGTTCCCGGATGCTGTGGGTATAATTATACATTACAGAGCATTATTGTATTAAAATATAAACTTTACCAATTATGATACATGTGCTATACTTCCGTTATATTTTTATGAAGAAGGAGAAAAAAATGAGAAGTAGAAAAGCTTACACAAGTTTGAAGATGATTTTGGCATTTGTTTTGACTGCGGTAATGTTAGTCACAGCACAGGGAACAACTGTGAAACATATCGAAGCAGCACCGGATACAATAGTTAATATTCCGGATGTGAATTTTAAAGCAATATTGAATGATGCACTTGGAGTATCAGATCCGACTGCAGATATTACGGCAGCCCAGTTAGCAACAATTACTACTATTAATGCACAACGCAACAAAGATCTTAAAGATTTAACCGGTATTGAGTATTGTACATCATTAAAAACACTTAGGCTGGAGTATTGTTATAGTGTTGAGGATTTATCTCCGATATATGGTTTAACAAGTATTACTGATTTAGATATTGAGCAGATATCATGGACAGAGGATACAAAGCCGAATTCACTTCTTGCGATAGCAAGTCTTGTTAATCTTGAAAGTTTTTCAGCACCATTCTGTGAATTAACAGATGCAGATATGTATATATTCGACGGAAAGACAAAGATAAAAAGACTTGTTTTAGGAATGAATGAAATAACTGATGGAAGTTTTCTTGTTAAGCATAAGGATACGCTGAAACAACTTACTTTATGTGGATGTTCAGATTATGATGATGTTACTTCAATTAAGCAGCTTACTAATCTTGAGGTATTGGGTATTAGTGGCACTTATATTACAGATTATTCATTTATTTCATCACTTCCAAACTTAACTGATAACAGCATGCGCTGGGCAGAATGGTCTGAATCTTTTACTACAACAACACGTAATTATGTAGATGTATTTATTTCAAATGAGCAGCCTACATTTACCTATGATAATGTAGTTAGAGACAAAAACGGCAATCTTTTAGCTCCTGTAGAGTCAGATGGATATACTTATGATGCGTCGACGGGCAAGATTACAATTGTAAAAGATCCGGAAACTTTCGGAAATAAAGTTGTATATAATTTAAATACTACAGCAATGAATGGTGACAAGTTGTATGCAAAGCATAATACCAGAATTACAAATTGTAAGATCACTATTTATAATCAGCCGAAGAATAAGACTATAGAAAATGGTAACAGCTTAAACCTTTATGTAAATGCAGGATCTAGGAAAGATGACCTTTCTTATCAGTGGTATAAAGATGGAAATGCCATAGATGGAGCTACTTCATCAGTGCTTACAATTGGTAAGGCGTCTAAGGCTGATGCGGGCAGCTATTATGTTGTTATTAAGAATAGTCTTGGTTCAACAAAGAGTAATAGTGCTAATGTAACTGTGTATATACCTTTATCAATTACGGAGCAGCCATCGGGTGTAACTGTTAACGAAGGTGATAGTAGTTCAATTTCTGTTACTGCTGTTGGAGAAAATCCTGGTTATCAGTGGTATAAAGATGGAAATGCCATAGAAGGAGCTACTTCATCATCTTATACAATAGAAAGTGCATCCATGGCTGATGCCGGCAACTATTATGTTGTAGTAACTGATGAAAATGATAGTGTTAAAAGCAGAACTGTAGCTGTTAATGTTAAGAAGATGGAAGTTCCAACAACAGAAGCGACAACAGAAGAAACAACAGAAGCGACAACAGAAGAAACAACAGAAGTGACAACAGAAGAAACAACAGAAGTGACAACAGAAGAAACAACAGAAGCGACAACAGAAGAAACAACAGAAGCGACAACAGAAGAAACAACAGAAGAAACAACAGAAGTGACAACAGAAGCTGAAACAACAATAGAGGCAGAAACTGAAGCCAATACAATGGCTGGTGACGCAACAACAGAGGCAGAGACAACTGCAGCTGATACTACAGCAGCCAACATAACAAATCCTGAAACAGGTGATGGTTCATTAGGTATAGTATATATATTATTGATTATGCTTTCTTTAATGATGATAATTGTAACTGCAAATAATTATAGAAGAAGAGAGAATTAAACTATATAACAGATAGTTTATATCAAGGGCGTTCCGAAAGGAACGCCTTATCTTAATTCATGAATAATAATTGGGGCGTTCCTTTCGGAACGCCCCGGTCCATATCTTGTATGTATTTAATTTACTCACCAAGAGCTTTCTTCTCTGAAACTACAACCTTCTTATCGTAGCACATGAAAAGCTCGTCAACTTTCTTTGTATCCTGCTTCTTAATAAGGTTAGTAATAATACTTACTACAGGTACAAGTATAAGTCCTCCAACCATGGCGAGTACGCCTGAACGGATTGATGAAGTGAAGAGGTAGTTAAGTGCACCGCCACTAAAGTTGTTGCCTGTAAGTGATATGTAAAGCTGAAGAATCTCAATGCCGCAGCCATAGATGAAGCAGGCTACAACGGATGACTTAGTAGTCTTCTTCCAGTATAATCCGTAAAGGAACGGAGCAAGGAAAGCACCTGCAAGAGCACCCCATGAAACACCCATCATCTGTGCGATAAATGAGAAGTTGAAGGTATCTTTTAATACTGCAATAACAGCTGAAACGATGATGAAGAATACGATGAATATTCTCATTACGAGAACCTTCTTTTTCTCGTTGCTAAGCTTTTCTTTTGCAAAATGAGCAACAACGTCAAGAGTTAATGTTGAACTTGATGTAAGTACAAGTGATGAAAGGGTTGACATTGAAGCTGAAAGTACAAGTACGATTACAACGCTTATGATGATGTCCGGTAATTCAGCAAGCATTGAAGGTACGATTGAGTCGAATAATGGTGCTTTTGTTGCCGGATTGTAAGTTATCTTGTCAGCGTAGAGACGACCAAAACCACCGAGGAAGTAGCAGCCTCCGGCTACGATAATAGCAAATATCGTAGAAATAATAGTTCCTTTAGAAATAGCGTCCTCACTCTTGATAGCGTAGAACTTACCAACCATCTGAGGAAGTCCCCATGTGCCGAGAGAAGTAAGGATTACTACGAATAACAAAGCCAGCGGGTCAGGTCCTAAGAATGAAACGAAACCACCATTAATACCTGTGCCTGTATCAATCTGTGAAAGCTTCTCCATAGCAGGAATAAAGCCACCGTTATCAGCAAGAACAGCACCTACAACAGCTATAATACCACCAAGCATGATAAGACCCTGAATAAAGTCATTAATAGCTGTAGCCATGTAACCACCGAAGATTACGTAGATAGCAGTAAGCACAGCCATGATTGCGATAACAGCTACATACGGAATATCGAAGGCAATGTTGAAAAGACTTGAAAGACCGTTGTACAGTGATGCTGTATATGGAATGAGGAATATAAATACGATAAAAGAAGCTAAAATCTTAAGAGTCTGTGAATTGAAACGCTTCTCAAAAAAGTCCGGCATAGTCTTACTGTCTAATGCCTGGGTCATGATACGTGTACGTCTTCCGAGTACGTTCCATGCAAGGAGTGAACCTATGAAAGCATTACCAAGGCCAATCCATGTAGATGCAAGACCGAAGTTCCAGCCGAACTGTCCGGCATAACCTACGAAGATAACTGCTGAAAAGTAAGATGTACCGAAAGCAAAGGCTGTAAGCCAAGGACCTACGGCTCTGCCGCCGAGTACAAAATCATTAACATTGGTAGTGTGCTTCTTTGAGTAGAAGCCTACACCAATCATAACTGCGAAGAAAACAATTAATAATGCGATTGTGATGAACATGATAAGTTCCCCCTTAGTAAGTGTAGTTTATCCAAAGCACCGCTTTAAAGCATAACGCTTTAAAGCGTCGGCACTTTAAATTAATAAAGTAATGTTATTATACATTAATAAAATCATAATGTCAATTTATTTTTTTTAGAAAATATAAATAATTATCAATGAATTAATTAGACGGATTAATAATTAGTTTGATATAAATAGGTTAGATTAATAATATTTTTGTTTAATAAGTGTAGCAGAATGTAAAAGTATGATATACTAATTAATATAATGTAATTCAACCGATGATGGAGGTACACTTTTATGATGTTTATTAGAGAGAGGATAGGTAAACTGTTAGAGTATTTGCAGGATATGATATATACCGATGAAGTACCTGTAACAGAATATAGAATGAAAAAGATTGAGCAGCATTATGGGGATTTTGCTGCACCGGATACTTCTGACTGGGAGAGAATTAATCATAAGGAGATTTGGGGAGGACATCAGGAGTATTACTGCTTTGCAGGCAAAGTGACTATACCGGAGCATTTTGCAGGTAAGTGTGTGGTATATGAGCTTGTTACCGGAAGAGAAGGAGAGTGGGATGCAACCAATCCTCAGTTTTCTGTTTATGTCAATGGCAGGCTGGTACAGGGACTTGATGTTAATCACAGAGAGATTGTTCTTAGTGAATCAGCGACAGCGGGAGAGGTGTATAATATAGTTCTTACTGCCTTTACCGGAGACCAGAATTTTCACCTGCTGCTGGATTCAAAGATTAAGATATTACATAGAGATATAGAGAAGTATTATTATGATATAAATGTACCTTATCAGGTGGCGAAGCTTCTTCCGACTGACAGCAGGGATTACTACAATATATTAAGTGCTCTTAATGATTCACTTAATCTGGTGGATTTAAGAGTGGAGCATTCAGAGGAGTTTTATGCTTCACTTAAACTGGCTGAGGAGAATATTAATAAGAATTTTTACGAGAAGTATTGCGGGGAAGCCGGTCCGGTTACATATTGTATCGGGCATACCCACATAGACTGTGCATGGCTTTGGACTATGAAGGTTACTGAAGATAAGGCAGTGAGAAGCTTTTCGACAGTGCTTGAACTGATGAAGGACTATCCGGAGTACCAGTTTATGTCAAGCCAGCCACTTTTATATAAGTATGTAAAGAAGAATGCTCCTGAAAAGTATGAGGAGATAAAGAAACGTGCAACTGAAGGACGCTGGGAGCCGGAAGGCGGTATGTATGTAGAGGCGGACTGTAACCTTTCATCAGGCGAGTCTTTTGTGCGTCAGATATTATATGGAAAGAGATTTTTCAAAGAAGAGTTTGGCGTGGATAATGAGATACTCTGGCTTCCTGACGTATTCGGTTACTCAGCAGCACTTCCGCAGATTATGAAGAAGTGTGGTATTAAGTACTTCATGACTACGAAGATAAGCTGGAATGAGTTGAATAAGATGCCTTACGATACTTTCGAGTGGGAAGGTATTGACGGCAGCAGGGTGCTTACTCATTTTACACCGACAAGAGATTACAATGCACCGGCAGAGGATGGCGGAACTGCGACAACCCATTACACAACCTATGTAGGATTTTTAACACCATCCCACGTTATGGGCGGCTGGCAGCGTTACAGCCAGAAGTATCTCAATGACGAGGTTATGATGACCTATGGTTATGGTGATGGTGGTGGCGGTCCTACTAAGACCATGCTTGAGACTGCAAGACGTCTTTCCAAGGGCATACCGGGATGTCCTCGCACTAAGCTGGCATCTGCAAAAGAGTTCTTTGAGGTGCTTGATGAACATGTAAGAGAGCACAAGTATCTTCCACACTGGGTAGGTGAGTTGTATTTAGAGTATCATCGTGGTACCTATACTTCTATGGCAAGAAATAAAAAGTATAACAGAAGGTCTGAGTTTGCCTATGGCAATACGGAACTTTATAATATAATTGATGTTGTTGAAAATAAAGCAGCATATCCGGCTAAGGCTATAAAGGAAGGCTGGGAGATATTGCTCCATAACCAGTTCCATGATATCCTTCCGGGTTCATCTATTAAGGAAGTATATGATGACTCCAAGAGAGAATATGAGATGATTCTTGATAAAGCCTCAAAGCTTACAGACAATGCCCTTAGCAACATAGTTTCAAATATTGATGCCGAGCAGGGCTCATTAGTAGTATTTAACCCGAACAGTTTCTGGTTGGATGGATATACCGAGTTTGAATGCGACTATACATCTCCTGTAATATATGATGGAGAAGAGCGATTAGAGGTTCAGAAGCTTAGCAGTGGAAAATATGCATTTTATGCAAAGGCAGTACCTTCAAAGGGGCATAAGACATTTATGTTAAGAGATGCCGGTGATATTATTAATGAAGATTTATCACATAATAGTCTTATTGCTGCGGTAAACAGCAAGGACTATGCTGCTATCCTTGAGAATAAATACTATAGGATTTTATTTGATGATAAGGCACATATGATTTCCCTTTATGACAAGGTGGCTGACAGAGAGATTCTTAAGGCCGGAGAGAAGGGCAATGTAATAATGACCTATGAAGACAGACCGCACAACTTCGAGGCCTGGGATGTAAACAATTATTATGAAGAGAAGTCCTGGGAAGCAGATGATGTGACCGAGATGGTTCTTACCGAGAATGGTCCGTTGGTAAGCACTCTTAAAATTACACGAAAATATTTAGAGTCAGATATAGTCCAGTACATAAGTGTATATGCGGACAGTCCGAGAATTGATATAAAGCATGAAATTGACTGGCATCAGAAGCAGATATTTGTTAAGCTTTGTTTACCGGTGGACATTCATACAAGCGAAGCAACCTTTGAAATCCAGTATGGTAATGTAAAGAGGGCAACCCATTACAATACCTCCTGGGATGCAGCAAGATTTGAGGTATGCATGCACAAGTGGGTAGATATTTCAGAGGATAACTACGGTATCAGTGTTTTGAATGACTGCAAATACGGTATCAGTGTCCACGATGGCAATATCGGCGTTTCTCTCTTAAAGTCAGCGATATATCCAAATCCGGAGGCGGACAAGGAACATCACGAATTTACAATCAGTCTTCTGCCTCATGAGGGCAGCTTTAAAGAGGCCGGTACTATACCTCAGGCATATTTACTTAACAACCCTATGACTTCGGCGATTAAGAACAATGCAGGAGGAAGCATACCTGAAGAGTATTCCTTTGTAAGCTCATACTGTGACAATGTAATTATTGAGGCAGTGAAAAAAGCAGAGGACAGCGACGATATTATAGTCAGACTTTATGAGTGTTATAACCGACGCAGTGATGTATGCCTGACCTTTGCGAAAGATTTAAAGGCTGCTTATGAGTGTGATATGCTTGAGAATAACATAGAAGCAGTTGTATCCGAGGGCAACAGTGTATATTTTAAGATGAAACCATTCGAAATCAAGACTCTGAAAATTAATTTGTAAAAAACAAATATTGTTATTGACAAAATTGTTTAGCGTGGTAAAATATACAATAGCGTAGAGTTGATTAGTTTTGAAGGAGGTTTGCAAGATGAGAGCAACTTATGAAGAGCCAAAGTTTGAGTTACTTGTATTTGAGACAGAAGATATTATGTCAGAATCAATAGAGATGGGAGACAATGAGGTTCCTTTCATGTAATTTTTGATATTGATATTAGAGACCGGGCTTTTGTCCGGTCTTTGCTGTTATTGATTAAGTTATTTGTGATTGGTGGTCATAGTGAAGAGAAGTTATAAAGTAGCCGGAGTTAAATTTACCATTGAAGGCGATTTTGAATATATTGAAGATGAGTTTTACCGGCTCTTCCGTGTAGAAGATGATGCTCCGGATGATTATTATTTTAAATATATACAGATTGAAGGTTTTAAAAAACTGGATATTGAACCGGTATATTCAAATGAGCGGTTTGATATATATTTGCATAATGGCAGAGAATACAGATGTTTTAAGAATTATATTGAAAGTGGTGCCAGGTATACAACCGTTATATGGCTTGATGGCAGAGAGGGAAGATTTTATTATACAAAAGAGTATGATATCAACTCCCGATTGATTAATTCTCTGGCGGTTTTCAATAACCAGATGTTTGAACGGATGCTTATTGAGAAGGATGCCTTTATTCTGCACAGTTCATATATAATATATAATGGTAAGGCGATATTGTTCTCCGCACCGAGTGAGACCGGGAAGTCTACTCAGGCTGATTTGTGGGCAAAACATGCAGGTGCGATTGTTATAAATGGAGACAGGTCTATTCTTAAGAAAGAGTATGGTGTATGGTATGTGCATAGTCTGCCTATGTGTGGAAGCTCGAAGATTTGCCAGAATGTGTCGGCACCTCTAGACGGTATAGTATTGCTGGCAAAAGCACCGGTTAATATATTAAACAAAGCGAATCCACGAACTGCAGTCAGCAGATTGTACAGGGAGTGTACGGTTAACAGCTGGAAAGAGGATTTTGTTAATAAGGTATTTGATATGCTTACGGATATTTATGCTAATGTAAATGTTTATGAGTATGCCTGTACTAAGGAGAAAGACGCTGTCGAAGTGCTTAAAAATGAGATAGACAGTAACAGATAGAAACGAAAGAAATACAGAAGTCCGCATATATAAATCAGCATTGATTTATGTAAGCGGACTTTTATATTTTTAAATTATTTCATATCATCAGGAAGCATAGAGAGTATAATATCTCTGGTGTATGCACCAAGACGTTTTTTGTCTTCACTGCTAAGTGTGTCCACGTAAATTGGCTCGCCAAAGGTAACTGTTACATGGGACTTCTTAATCCAAGGGCTGTGCTTCTCAAAAATTTCAGCAGTGCCGGTAATAGCCATAGGAATAATAGGGCAGCCGGTCTTCTCTGCAATCTTCATACTGCCTTCCTTGTATTCAAGCATTCCTTTATCTTTATTTCTTGTGCCTTCAGGGAAAATGCAAATAGAAATACCATTCTTCACATGCTCAATACATTGAAGGATTGCTTTAAGTCCCTGTCTCATATCCTTTCTGTCAATAAATACACAGTGAAGGCTATTCATCCAGTTTCTGAGAATAGGTATCTTTTTAATTTCAATCTTAGCCACAAATCCGGTAAGCCCTTTTACTAAGGTATAGCATATAATAGTGTCAAAATAACTTCTGTGGTTTCCGACGTAAAGCACAGGTTTGTCATCAGGAATATTGTCGCGGCCGATAACTTCAAGCTTAGTGCCGCTAAGGAAGATAACAACCCTGAATACCCACTGAACAATCTTTAAAGAACTGCGCTTCTTAAGCTCCGGGTTCTTCTTGCCGATAAGAAACTCTACGAACAAAATAAATGGACTGCAAATTAATATGAAAAAAAGTAAAAATGTTAATACTAAAATACTTCTCATTGTAATCTCCTTAAATTATTGACGTTTGTCTGTTTGTAAGCTTTAAACTCACAGAAAAAAGTATACCATGTAATTCACATAAATAAAAGTAAAACCTTGGAGTGAGTGTTTATAGAATATTACTATTGTATAAACTTTTCAATTGCATACGCCACGCCGTCTTCATCATTAGATAAGGTAATAAAATCAGCAGCGTCCTTCACAATATCCTGAGCGTTTGCCATTGCCACACCTAATCCTGCGTACTTAATCATAGACAAATCATTAAAACCATCACCACAGCAAATCATCTCTTCACGGTCAATGTTAAGATGTGTAAGCAGTTTTGACAAAGAGTATGCCTTATCAATGTTCTGTGGCATAACTTCTAAGAAAAATGGCTCGGAGCGGTAGATATTTAAACAGTGTCCGAATTTGCTTTTAAGTATCATTTCAGCTTCTGCCATATGCTCCGGCTCACCGGTAAGCAGACACTTATTAACAGGGAAAGTAATATAATCCGGGAAATTGTCAACTTCATGTACCGGAAGATTATTGATACCGGCTTCAATTCGGATGTATTTGTCGTTACCATTTCCGGCAATGATTTCGTCCTTTCCGTAGGAAATAATGCCGGCGTCAATACGAATCGCCTCTTTGTAAACCGGTCTTATAAGCTCAGCCGGAATAGTCTTGTTGTATATAATTTCAGAGGTTGCGAAATTGGTAATTAATCCACCGTTGTAGGACAAAACATATCCGCCAAATTTGTCAAACTGAAGCTCCTTTGCAATGTAGGCTGCGCCGGGAGTAGGCCTGCCCGTTGCGATTGCCACTTTTATACCCTGACTTTGAATTCTTATGAGAGTGTCAAGGGTTTTCGGAGTAATTTCTTTCTTTGAATTTGTAAGAGTTCCGTCAATATCTAAGACAATAAGTTTATATGACATGTTAATACCTCATTCTTTGGATTTATCGTTTAGAAATATATCATAAAACGAATGTAATAGGAAGCTTAATTTATGCTTTATGCAGAATAAAGTTTATATTTTAAGGTAATACATCCATTGTCCCCTGAGGTTATAAAAAATACTTGACCGTATAATTTATTAATTTTATACTATATATATAATATGAAAATATAAGTATTGACAGCATCAGTCATACAGTGGCTGGTAAAGAATTAACAGGTCGCGAGGAACCCAATATGCGTTTCAGCAATTATAATATTTTATCTGAAAAATTAGATACAGGTGGTTATGCAATTCTAAATGGATTGAGCGGTGCTATAGATGTAATCAGTGATTCATTATATAATTTTATTATTCATGCGGGACATAGGGAACTTAGTGAAGTTGAAGTGGGCGATCTGGGGGAAGATGTGACCGTCTTAATCGAACGAGGCTACATAACAACTTTGAATAGTGCCAAAGAAATAGATTACGCTACAGAACTTGCTAAAAAAATGGATTCGGAAGATCGCAACGAGTTAATGGAACCGGAATACTCTTTATTACTGATTCCTAATTATAATTGTAATTACAGGTGTGTTTACTGTTTTGAAAGAGATAATGAATACATGAGAGAGCATAAAGACAGTGTTCTCTCGATTGAACAGATTGATGCCTTTTTTAAATTTACCGATGAACATCCGGCGGAAAAAGCTATTACGCTCTATGGTGGCGAGCCGTTGAGTAATAAAAATCTGGAATTGATTGATTACATAGTGAATCAGGGACAGGTACGCGGATTCAACTTTTATGCCATTACAAATGGTCATGATTTAGATGCTTTTATACCTTATTTAGGCACAGATAAGATACAATTTCTACAAATAACTCTTGACGGACCTAAAAGAATACATGATAAAAGAAGAATTTCCTTGGATAAAACTTCATCTTATGAACATATAATGACTAATATAAAAAGGGTATTGTCAATTGAAGGTGTAGAAATTCTTTTGAGAATAAATATCGACAAAACAAACGTTGATACGCTGGATGAGTTAATTGGGGAGTTAACGGAAAGACAGATTTATCCGCATGACAGGGTGAAGATAGTAGGAGGTCTTGTAACCGGTGCAGGAGAAATATCGATTTCATATGACGAAGTGAGTACTGCTCTTTCAGAAACTATAGAAAAATATCCTGCAATCAATAATTTTATGGATTTACCTAGTCTGATTACTGAACAGATAAATACCTCATTATCTTTGGGCATACCTTTTTATCGAAGAATATCGGCATGTTCCGTTCCGGAGAAAATGCTTATATTTGCTCCGGATTGGAATATTTACTCGTGCAGTGATTACGTTGGAAAGCCTGAATTTGCTATTGGAACGTATGATAGCAAAGGTTTGGTAACATGGAACAGGGAAAATCGTTCTCTATGGATGGGAGCGAAAGTTTACTATAATATATCCTGTATACAGTGTCCTTATGCTTTTATTTGTGCAGGTGGATGCCACAAACATATTTATAAAGGTGTTTCATATGAACAAGGCAGATGCGATTTCTACAAAAAGACATTTCCGCAGCTGCTGGCTAATACAGTGAATACCTTTTTAATAAATAGTAACGGCTCAGTTACATAATAAAAATTTGAGAGGAGAAAGAAACATGGAATTATCAAGAGGTATCAAATCATTAAATGCAGCAGGAGCGAAGGCTGCTTCAAACTTATCTACTAAGGAGATTCTTAAAAATCTTTCAATTTCTGAGAAGACAATTGATGCAATACTTGCATCTGCAGGTAAAGTAGATCTTGCAAAGCTTCCTATTAGCGCAAAAGAGAAAGAGATTTTAGGCAAGCTTGATCTTTCAAAGATTGATGGATTAGGAACCAAAGAGGGTGCAGCAAAGCTTTTTGCTATGGTTTCAGAAAAGATGAAGAAGGGCGAAATAGCTTCATGTGCTCACTAATAACTGATTAGTTCCCTTTAAATTAAGATTTCAGGGGATTGTTAGTTGTACTATTGTAATTAGATAGGCGAAGTGATGAACTGCAAAAACGGGATTAAAAGGTGTGTCAGGCATTCTTTTAACCCGTTTTTCTTTTTTGTTTTAGGAGTTTGCTAAAGATAAAATGTATCACAAAATTTAAAGTAGAAAACAAAATGATAATTTCAGAATTATTGACAATATTAAGTTAATTGCATACTATATATATATAATTTGTAGAAGTTTTCAGAATGACGGAGGGGTTAATGTGAAAAAGAAAATATTAATGATAATGTTTTGTTTTGCAATAGTTTTATGCAGTTGTAATTCAGGAGATAAAACACAGCAGGAAGGTACAAAGCCGGCACAAGAGAATGTGACATCAGATAATGAAACATCAACCGGTGAAGAAAATCAGGATTTATCTCAACTGCCTGAATTTGAGGTGACAGAACTTCCAAAGAATATGGATTTTGGTGATACAACTTACAATGTTGAAACTGACGCTCAGATTGGTTTTGGAGAGTATACTCAGTATGCAGCTACAGCTGAAGGATATTATCAGTTAAAACAAGGATTTGGAACAGGAATTGCCGCAGCGACAAGGCTTTTATATATGGATCGTGAAACAAGGATGCGTATACCGGTTTGTATAAGACCGGATTGCACCCATAATGAAGAGGATTGCGATGCGATATTTGGAATGACTTCGGATAATAAGCTGCAATATATAGGTTATTTTGATGGAAGTTTATATGGTTTGACTTTTGAGACAGATTATTCAGCTTTCACAACAACGACTTTCTTATGCCAATTCAGTAAGGATGGAAGCACAAGGAAGATTCTTTATGATTTATGTACAGATCAAATGGTTGAGCAATCAGCTGGTGTATATGTGCATGGTGGTACACAAATACAGCAATATATATTACACAGAGGATATATATATTATGTAGTGAAGAATGGAAACAGAGAGATGCTTTGCAGACGCAATCTGGAAAAAGGTGAGGCAGAGGAAATATATGCGATAGAGGCAGAAAGTACATATATTGGTTCACTGAGGGCTTATGGTGATGGCGTTATGTTTATTTATAATGCATATACCGAAGGAGTATGGAGTGTCAGTGAATTATTATATTACAGTACAATTGACGGAAAATTATATAGTGTGATTGAGGAATTAAATGGTTATGATATAGT
>JAZULV010000083.1:0-7403 GCA_045603305.1 Lachnospiraceae bacterium
CCAAGGATTTGCCTACAGCTTCTTTCAGATTCCACCTCACGATGAACACCCTTGCTGTTCAGCTATATACTTCCCGTTATCTGGGCGTATTAGGGACTTTCACCCTTAAGAGCCCGCCCATGGCGGGCATACAAAAACAGATGGCAGGCACCCCACCATCTGTCATGATTTGTTATTTTATGATATGTCCGGCTTTATTAAAATACAGTTGTTTTCGTTATTTCTCCTATAGTTATGCTTTCCTTGCCTGTTCTATTTTACATACTATGAAACAGACTATACTAACAACAAGAATAATTATCGATAAATAGGATACAACTGTTGCACTAATAACCTCAGAAGACACAACGAAAGCAAAAAGCACTACTCCAATAAAAGCACCTATCTTATTCCATATACTTAAGGCTGCAACTGTCTTTCCGCCATCATTAAACTGTATCACTGAATACTTAACTAAAGAAGTATTTACACTTCCAAACAAAAACGCTGGAACTGCAAACAATACTAAACACTGTATTATACCAAAATCCAAATAATACGTATTTATATCATACATCAATGTATGAAGAATCATGTATTCTCCTGCTATTGGTGCTAATGACATCCATGCAGCAGCAATAATCATTGATATATATGTACCATTCAATTTTAACTTTTTATTCAGACATTTCATTCCGAACAAACTGCCCAATAACATAGAAACCACAATTATAGCAGCAATACCTAAAAAGATAATTGGAAACAAATTCTCAACTATAATCTCTCTATTGTTACATATATGTGACAACTCTCGTCTTCCATCATATGGCCAAAACAATCTGCACGCATTCTGGAGCATTGCTATAACAGACATTCCTACAAAAAACTCTGTTATGTAAAAACAATATTTTATCTTTTTGTTCATATTTCAAAGCCTCCTAATATACTAAAATTTCACCAATCCCAATGACTGTAACAATAAAATTGCCAGTAGTATCGGAGTCACTACCTTTACCATTATAATATATAGTGTCTTTCTATTGAACTTAACTCCACCCTCAGTAACTTCATCAATTATAGTCTTTGGCTTAACAATCCAGCCAACCAGTATACATGTAAGTATCGCCACTATAGGCATTAAACAACTGTTACTGATATAATCAAGCAAATCAAGTATCTGACCCTTTGTACCATTCGGAAGTGTCAAATCAAAGCGGAACACATTGTACCCAAGACATACAATTACTCCTGTAATAAGAGTATAAATTGTAACTATTATTGTACTCTTTTTTCGAGAAACCTTAAACATATCCATAACACTTGATACTATAGCTTCCATGATTGACACAGAAGATGTTAACGCTGCGAAGGCAACCATAATAAAGAATGCTGCACCTACAAAATTACCTATAGCACCCATAGCATTAAACACCTTTGGAAGTGATACAAACATAAGGCCGGAACCTTCATCCATTCCTTCAGTTCCCATAAACGTAAACACAGCCGGAACAATCATAAGTCCCGCTAAAAGGGCTACAATTGTATCAAAAATCTCAATCTGATTAATTGACTTCATAAGGTTAGTTTCCTTCGGAACATATGAACCATAAGCAATCATAATACCCATCGCAACACTTACCGAATAAAACAACTGTCCCATGGCATCCATAAGAATGGTCATAAATCGGCCAAAGGTCATACCTGTGAAATCAGGTACTAAATAAACCTTAAGGCCTTCAAGGCCGGTTCTTGTAACTCCGGTTGCGTCAGTATGCTCTAATGTTAATGAAAAAACCGAAATTCCTATTATAAGCACAAGCAAAACAGGCATAAGAATTTTTGAAAACTTTTCAATACCTTTGTTTACACCACTGAAAACTATAAACGCTGAAATTGCAAGATATATCAAAAACCAAATAATCGGTTCATACTGTAATGAAATATATCCTTTAAAATATCCATCAGCCACAGTTTCTGAACCGCCACCTGTTATAAACACAGTCAGATACTTAAACACCCATCCGCCTATATTGCAGTAATATGGCAAAATCAGCGATGGTACAAGACAGGCAAGCACACCAATAAATCCCCACTTAGAATGCAGCTTCTTATATGCTGTCAAAGGACTCTGTCTTGTCTTTCTACCAATTGCAATCTCAGTTGTAAGAAGTGCAAATCCAAAAGTAAGTGCCAGTATAATATAGCAGAGAATGAACACTCCGCCTCCATCCTTAGCCGCCAGATATGGAAATCTCCATATATTACCCAGACCAACAGCACTTCCTGCTGCCGCCATTACAAAACCTATAGAGCTGGCAAAACTACTTCGTTTGTTTTTTGTATCCATCATTTTCCTCCGTATATAAAAAGTAAGCTGTTAAAAACTTTATCATATTATTTTATTTTTGGCTACTGTCATTTTATCGCAAAAAATCTCCTGATGCAGTGATACAACCACATCAGGAGCCAAAAACAATATTAACTTACCAATATGTATTAATAACTATATAAATGAAGCTAAAACATATAAATGTCTGTCAATAAAAACAACTCTTAGTTATCACTACTTCACAATATCTGCATCCTGAGCGTTCTTTCTAACTGACTCAATACCATTCATACAGCCGGCAAGTGCCTTATAACCTTCGCTTACAGCAATAATCTGGCCGTTTGTAGCCTTAAGACGGAAACGATACTCTCCGGCCTTATCTGTATAAATCTCAAACTTAGGATTCTTCTCAGTAGCAAAACCTTCTACTGTCTGATTCTCAACTGCTGCAACCGGTGCATTCTTCTGTACACTTGCAATACCCTTGCGGCATGCAGCCTCAGTTGTGTAAACCTCTGATGTAGCGATAACTTCACCGTTACCTGCCTTGAGGTCAAACTTAATACCTGTCTTAGTCTCTTTAATAACAAACTTACCCATAGCGTTCTCCTTTGCGGTTTAATATGATGAGTTTATTTTACTATATATTTGTATATTATTCAAGAAAACAATCAAATAATCTCGCAATATTTTTATAATATCACATAAATTTCAGAATTAATAACTCTAATACTATTATAGCCATACAGTTATGCAACAGATGCCTCGCTCTCTGATTTCAGTTCCTTCCATAATGCCATATAAGTCTTACAATACTTCCAAAATGAAAATAACACAAAACATATACACACAACTGTTAATATAGTTACTATCGTATACGGGATAGTAGGAACAACGAGTAATATAAACATCGTAAAATCAAGTACTGTAGTACAAATCTTGCCATGCATCTGGGCACCATTCATCCACTTGCCTTTCTTGTAAAAGAAAATCCCCACACCAAGCATAGTGAACTCTTTAATCACAAATATAACAACAAGAACAGCCACCACCGGATATCGAAAAGCGAAGCTTATGGCGAGCACACCCTGTGTTATCTTATCCGCAACCGGATCAAGAAACTTACCAAACTCAGTAATCATATCAAACTTTCTTGCAATCTTTCCATCCAGCAAATCTGTAAGGAATGATAACAACATGATACCTGCTGCAATATAATAATCGCTCTTACTATCCGCATTGATATATACAAACAAATAAACCGGAACCAGTAATATTCTAAAATACCCCATCAAATTCGGGATTGAAAAATACTCTTTTATAAAATCTTTCTTCATAAGTGCCTCCGAAACCCAAACATTATATCTATTTTATCACAGTAAAGTAAATCTTACCACTTATAATTTTATAAAAAATATTTATTTTTAATTAATAGACCACTGTCTTTATCAAAACATTAACCATACAACGCTCTTCTAAATGACATAAAACAGCGGAGAACCACTGTAATTACACAATGTATTCTCCGCTTAATAATCAATATCCTATTCGCTTTAATTCTCTGCCTTCTTAGATGTAATTGTAATAACTACAAGGGCAACTGCAAGACATATAAAACCTACTACCAAACCTATCCAGCCATTACTAGCAATACCACCCACAAGATAACCAACGAAACAGCATGCTGCTACACACATAGCATAAGGAATCTGGGTTGATACGTGGTTAATATGGTTACACTGAGCTCCTGCTGATGCAAGAATTGTTGTATCAGAGATAGGAGAAATGTGGTCTCCACATACAGCTCCCGCAAGGATTGCTGCTACTGCAAATGCAAGTGAATTTATATCGCCTGTCTCAATAATAACTGTAGCAATCGGTATAAGGATACCAAAAGTTCCCCATGATGTTCCTGTTGCAAAAGCTAAGCCTAAAGCTACAAGGAAGAAAATACATGGAATTATCGCAGTTATTAATTCGCCTAATGGTATACCTATAACCATTACTCCTGATGAAGCACTAGCTTCTACTACACCCTTTACATATCCGCCGAGGTTAAGATAATCCGCACTACAAATACCTGATAATGTCCATGCAAGACATAAAATTGTAATCGCCGGTGTCATAGCCTTGAATCCCTGTACAATACTATCACAGAATTCCCTGAAGCTGATAACCTTTCTCACCATATAGAACACAAACATAAATGCTAATGTAAAGAATGAACCAAGCACAAGACTTAATGATGAAGCACAGTTTGCGAATGCATCTTTAATATTCTCACCATTTAAAATACCACCTGTGTAGAGCATAGCGGCAATACAAAGTACAATAAGTACAATTATAGGAAGTATCAAATCGATAACCTTACCCTTACCGCTTATCTTCATGTCTTCATCTGAAGTAGTCTCTTCCTTACCGGTCTCAGCAATCTTCATCTCATACTTCTTCATTGCGCTAAAATCAATCTGGCGAATAGTAATATAAAGCATGAATGCGATTGTTAATAAAGCGTAAAGGTTATAAGGTATAGTTCTTAAGAACAAGTTAAAGCCATCAACACCACTATCCTCAGGAAGTGATGAACCTACTGCTGCTGCCCAGCTGGAAATAGGTGCAATAATACAAACAGGTGCTGCTGTAGCATCAATTATGTATGCAAGCTTTGCACGGCTAACCTTATACTTATCAGTTACCGGACGCATAACTGTACCAACAGTAAGGCAGTTAAAATAATCGTCTACAAAAATCAATGAACCCAAAAGTATAGTCGCAAGTAATGAGCCCCTCTTGCTTTTAATTGTTTTGGCAGCCCACTCACCATAGGCCTTTGAAGCACCTGACTTGGTAATAAGAGCAACAACAATACCCAACAATACAAGGAATATAAGTATATTGGCATTACCACCAATACTGTCTCCCATAATTCCAAAAGTAGTTTCAACTGTTGTTAACACATTAAACTTACAGTAAAGTAATGCTCCTGATATAATACCAATGAGCAGTGACAAGTAAACTTCCTTTGTTATGAGTGCAAGTGCAATCGCAACAATCGGTGGAAGTAATGTCCAGAATGTTGAAACAAAATCCATAATAATGTCCTCCTATGCATTTTACATTTAGGCTTACTATAAAGCCCTTGATTTTATTATTCTACAACAAATTTTGATATAGTTCTACATAATATTTTATTTTTATTAAATTTATTTTATATTTTTTTACCATGTAATGCGTTTGCTTATAGCAAAACTAAGATACCATTAATCTGCTGCCTTATACTCTATCACTATATCTTTGTAGTTAATATTTCTATATACTAAAAGGACTTCTCGTTTGACCAAACAGACACATCTGTTTTCAAATTAAGAAGTCCTTCAATTATATTCTCTATTTAAATTCTAAAACACATTATTACTTTACGATAAGTGACTTTCCTGTCATTTCCTTAGGCTGCTCTAAGCCCATCATCTCTATAAGAGTTGGTGCTATATCAGCAAGGCATCCGCCTTCTCTAAGCTTGTATGAAGGGTCAGCATTTACAATTATGAATGGTACAGGATTGGTTGTGTGGGCTGTGAATGGCTCGCCTGTCTCATAATCAACAAGCTGCTCAGCATTTCCGTGGTCAGCACAGATGAACATCTGTCCGTCAACATCTTTAACTGCCTCTACTGCCTTACCAACACACTCATCTACCGCTTCAACTGCTGCCTTTGCAGCAGCCTCAACACCGGTATGACCTACCATGTCAGGGTTAGCAAAGTTGATGATAATAACATCATACTTGTCTGACTTAATAGCCTCTACAAGCTTGTCACATACCTCGTAGGCACTCATCTCAGGCTTCAAATCGTAAGTAGCAACCTTTGGAGAATTAACAAGAATTCTGTCCTCGCCTTCATTTGGCTCCTCAACACCGCCGTTGAAGAAGAATGTAACGTGAGCATACTTCTCTGTCTCAGCAATTCTTGCCTGCTTAAGTCCGTTAGCAGCAAGGAACTCGCCAAATGTATTTGTAATAGAAACCTTCTTAAAGGCAACTAATTTGTTAGGAATAGTAACATCATATTCTGTAAAGCATACATAAGTAGTGTCAATTCTTGCTCCTCTGTCAAAACCATCAAACTCATCTGCACAGAATACTCTTGTAAGCTCTCTTGCACGGTCAGGTCTGAAGTTATAGAAGATTACTGAATCTCCGTCCTTTATTGTAGCCACAGGAGCACCATTCTCTACAACAACTGTAGGAATTACGAACTCGTCTGTAACACCCTCATCATAAGAAGCCTGAATAAGCTCAACTGCATCTTCTGCTGTCTTGCCTTCGCCCTTTGTAAGTGCCTTATATGCAAGCTCTACTCTGTCCCAACGGTTATCTCTGTCCATCGCATAGTAACGTCCGCTTACAGAAGCAACCTTACCAACACCAATCTCCTGCATCTTAGCTACAAGCTCAGCTACGAAATCCTTGCCTGATGCCGGAGGAGTATCTCTACCATCAAGGAAACAGTGAACATATACCTTCTCAAGGCCATTTCTCTTAGCAAGCTCTAATAACCCATAAATATGTGTGTTGTGGCTGTGAACACCACCATCTGAAACAAGACCGTAAAGGTGAAGTGCTGAATCATTTTTCTTGCAGTTTGCAACTGCCTCAAGGAAAGCCTCATTCTCAAAGAAATCTCCGTCCTGGATCTCCTTTGTAATTCTTGTAAGCTCCTGATATACAATTCTTCCGGCACCCATGTTAAGGTGTCCAACCTCTGAGTTACCCATCTGGCCTTCCGGAAGACCAACTGCCATACCGCTGGCATTACCCTCTACGAATGGGCATTCAGCCATAAGCTTGTCCATAACCGGAGTCTTAGCTTCGGCAACTGCATTGCCCTTATCATTCTTATTAAGACCATAACCATCAAGAATCATTAAAACAGTAGGTTTCTTACTCATTATTCTATCTCCTTTGCATTATTTGCCTATATTTATTCTCTAAAATTAGATTGTACTATTTTTTTTGAATCTATGCAATAGCCAAAAATCATGAGGACCTATACTACAGCATTAAAAGTCAAATTTAGGATTTATCTTAAACTTT
>JAZULV010000084.1:0-19588 GCA_045603305.1 Lachnospiraceae bacterium
TCTGCAGCCATTTCTTTTGAAAATAGAATAAGCCAGCCTGTCCGCTGACCTATTCCTTAACATTTTTATTGTAACCCATGAACACTCTTATACTCATATGCGTATTCGGAGGGTAACGGAACTTAGTCTTTCACAAAAAAAAGAAAAGTACTCCTTTGCTCTGTTTTGCATGCATAAAAACACAGAACCGTAATTAGATTTTACATCATTACGTCGCTTCATACAAGAAAAACTTCCGTTTTCCCCCTTGAAAACAGAAGTTAATCTCTCACCTGGATGTTAGTTTTACATCCAGAAGTTACTTTTTCATTTCACCACTAAATTTTGAACCCTAAATTTTGAACCACTAAATTTTGAACAAATTTTTAATGCTACACAATGTATAATTTGGATACTTTGTTGTTCATTGTATTTTATTCTGTTTCTACAGAATTATCTTTCATATTCAACGTAACAACACGCTCTGTCACCCATTCTTTTCCCCAACGGTCATACTCACCATCACAATTAGGATAGTAATCTACAACATCGGTGTACCCAAATTGAATTGATATCAAATCTTGTTTCCAGCTAAGTATCACCTCTCGATAACTGCTTTCACCTTTCTCAGCCCGGCCTATAACATTGTTGTCGTTATCGTAAAAAACAACCTCACCTTCAGAAGAAACCTTCGCTACGCATCCATTGCATGAAGAACTTCTTAAAACCTCGCCTCCGATTGCAATTGAAAAATCATGAGGCTCTACGATAATTTTCATGTGAGAATCACTGGCAAAAGAGGTGTCATCCTCTGTTATGTACTTGCCCAAATTATTATACTTATAAACTATCTCTTTCATAATAACAGCCTCCAATATTATCATTTTATCTTCTGTAAAAGCAAAATCAATTGGCAAAGGATAATGCATTTATTCCCCGAAGTGATATACTTAATATACCATTTATATTATAAAACCTCCTTGGACAAAAAACAACTGTAACAGCGTTTGTGAAAGATATTATTATGTCTCAAACCTGAAACGTAAATTTGCTTTTCAAACAACCATAAATATTATTTGGGAAAAATCATTATGTTTTCTAAACTCAAACTGTCACTTAGCCACATTAATTACAAGCTTTACACCGCCCTCCTCATCCTCGGGTTAGCACCGGCAATTTACACTACTGTACGTGTATTTTTTCTCGGACAGTTGCCCGGCGAATGGGCGTTTTCCATTGCCGGTCAGCTCTCATGGGTTAATCTGCTTTATGAAATTCTAAACGAAGCCATAATTCTGCCGCTGTTTTATTTCATAGGCAATGTGAAAGATAATATGTGCAAATTTACTAACCGGGTGCGAACCGGAATGCTCATCTGCCTTTCTGTATATACTGTGCTGGCTGCAATTATTATTGCGTTTACCAAACCACTGCTTTCTCTAATGGCAGCTGATATAAGTATAATAGATACTTCAACTTCCTACATACGAATAGAAAGTGTAGCAAATATCTTTTCAATTCTTACACAGTTTGCGCTAGTTACACTCATAACAGTAAACAAAAGCAAATATCTTTATGTGCTGACCGGCTGTAAACTCCTGCTTTGTCTTGTGGCTGACACATTCCTCGTATCCACTCTGCCTATATCACTGAACCTTGGTGTAAACGGTATTGGATACTCTAACATTATTGTCAATGCAATTCTTCTTGCAGTATCTTTCGTATTGCTTGCAAGGGAAGGCATTAAAGTCTTTACAAAGACACAGCTTAAATTTAGCTGGGCAAAAGACTTTTTCAAAATAGGAAGCATTTCGGGTACGGAATCCTTGGTACGCAACGTTGCCTATATGGTAATGATTGCACGTATGGTCAACGTAGTTGGAGAACAAGGTACGTATTGGGTGGCTAACAACTTTATCTGGGGTTGGCTGCTTCTTCCTGTACTCCAGCTTGGAGAACTTATCAAACAAGAGGTTGCAACTGATAAGAACAATATTAGACGCAACTCATTAGGTTATTTTGGCATCACAGCGTTTATTTCGCTTTTCTGGCTTGTTAGCATTCCTCTTTGGAAGCCTTTCATGAGGTATATTCTGTGCTTTACAGACGTAGACAAGCTATTTGAACTTGTGATGCTGCTTATTGGCTTCTACATTCTCTACGCCATTCAAAATGTTTTCGATTCCACTTTTTACGGACTCGGAAAAACAAACTATATGCTCTTTGAGTCCGTGGTAACGAACACCATTTATTATGGAATAGCCTTTGTTTTGTATGCTTCAAAAATGTGGACACCTACACTGACAGGAATTGCATTGCTGTTTGGTTTCGGAAATGCCTTTGATAGTATTGTATCGCTTGTTGCGTATACTTATATGCTAAAAAAGCAGAAGGTAAATATTTTGAATGTTGATTAAGAATTGTTGAAATTAATGTGGTTTTTGATCTTTTATGAAAATGGCGGGGAGTTTCCCCGCCAAATAGGTTGGACCTGGGTCTTTTCGACCAGCCCAATATAAACTTGTTTATGTTATTATATAGAGACAAACGCCCCTCTTTTATATTCCCATTTTTCCCATTTCTCTGAGCATGAATTCTTCCAATTTCTTTTTATCCGGCAAATGTAGCATATATGCTGAAACGAACAACTGATTATCTATTCCAGACAACGCATACTCTACCATCTGTGAACCCTTATCTGTACAAAGCAAAATTCCCACTGGCGGATTATCTCCTGCCATCATCTCGTTCTTTTTATAGTAACCCACATAAGCATTTAATTGTCCTAAATCTTCATGATTAAATTCATCATTTTTCAATTCTATAATAACATTGCACCTTAACAACCTATTATAAAAGACTAAATCGATAAAATAGTATTTATCGTCAATTATAATACGCTTTTGTCTTGCTTCAAAACAAAATCCTTGTCCTAATTCGAGCATAAACTCTTGTAAATGGTCCATAAATGCCTGCTCCAAATCAGATTCTGTTACAGTATCTTTCGTTTCCAATCCAAGAAATTCAAATGTGAAAGGATCTTTAATCGTCAATATATTCTGGGCAGAATTATCTGCCGACTTTGTCAATAACAATTCCGGCTTTTTGCTTATTCCAGCTCTTACATACAAATTTGTTTTAATTTGTCTACGAAGTTCCCTTACGCTCCAATTACATTTCATACACTCCGTTTCATAAAAAAATCTTTCGAAGGCATCATCAATTACCATAATTTCTCTTATATGCGAAAAGGATAAATTGGCTACTAATACTTCCGGCTTCGTTACAAATTGGTTCGACACCGTCGCACCTTTTCTAAAATCTTGTAAACCAAATTGGTCCGAAACTATCACACCAATTTGAGGATATAATAAATAAAAGTTACGACACAGTTTAAATAGCGTAGAATTCATTCCTTTTTGAGAAATTTCCATTTCTAAATTTTTCAATAAATGTGTTCCATATTCTGCTCTGTCACTACCACCCTGCTCATATTCAATAATATAGTATCCTATCGCCCAATTTCGAAGCGTCATAAGTTGATTCACAGCACTCTTGGCTGCATTACCTGCTTTATCATTTATCTTCTTTATAGAATCGGCTAATATCTCAAACTTCATACTATAATCTCCGCAAGCATAATTACTCCATCCATAATCTACTCATTCTTCGTTATTTTTTTGCATTTCGTCATAATACGCCTTATATCTATATGCAGTTCTTCTGCTGATCTCACCCTGATCCACAATCTCCATAATGGTCATGCCAGCTTCGTATTTTTCTGCAAAATCATTGTAAGAAACCATCCATGATTCATCGTGTTTCCTACGTCCGGAGCGTTTTCTGGAGCGGAAATGCTCAAGTTCCTCACGCAATGCTTTGTTTTCTGTCTCCAATTCAGAGATATAAATTAATGCTTCTTCTAATGTTCTTATCATATCTACTCCTGTGTCATTATTTTTATTGACACTATTATAGCAATGAACATCCACTGTGTCAATCTAATTTTTGACACAGTATTTTAAAAGAACAAGCATCTATCAAATGAGGTTACCTACTCGTAGATTAAACAAAATTACCCTGCCGATTTTCGGCAGGATGAAATATATATTTACTTTATAAATCTAATTACTTAGCTTCTTTAATAGCTACCTATGCTGCAGCACACAAAAAAAGGAAATCAAAATGCTGCACTGTAAAAATAGATATTTCCCTTTATATGCTCAGTGTAAAACTCATTAAATCCACCGTCTAAGTATCGATAGCCACTTTCATATTCAACCAATTCATTACTACTGCATATAATTTGTCCATCGAATACTCCTACAGGCAAATTTTCTTCAGAGTAATAGAAGCCATAATCTTGGGAAGATGGTGCAATGCCTGCTCCCTTGCAATAAATTAAAACATAACCATCAACAATATCAACCGTTGTAATTCCGTCAATGGCAAGAAGTGCTTCAGAATCTTTATTCTCACAAGCAGCTACAATTGCATCATAATTTTTTTCAACGAGCTTAAAAATATCTTTTTGCGACTCTTTTGCTCCACAACCTACAAGAGCAAAAACAAGGATAATGACTAAATTAAAAACAAAAATTCGTTTCATTCTGCAACACCTCCTTTATTTCATTATAACAAATGCGATTTGAATTTGTAACAAATACAAAAATTCGTTTTATAAACCTAATTACTTAGTGTTTTTAATAGCAGCCTGTCCCACAACATGCAAACGGTAAAAATCACAGTTCTATCTTGAAAGCATATTCTTCCAATGAACAATTGATTTCTTCTTCGTTTTCATAAAAGACATCGTCACATTGTTCTAAAGTTTCTTCTGCTTTTTTGTCGTCCTCTTTTTCTTCCAAAACAAGATATGCTTTATATGCCTTTTGTAAATTGTTTTTTAGCTTTTCTGACAAGATGGTTTCCAACGCAGACATTTCTTTTTGTAAATCACCTGTGTTTTCAACATTGGTAAAATATTGGTCGTGACCACCATTGTTGATTTCACTTTAATAAGTCATTAATTCTGCATAGGGGGAATCTGCTTTTTCTTCAGTCCACAGTTCCCACATCTTGTTCCATTTCAGTTGTTCTTCGGTCAATTGTTTTTTCTTAAACATATCAAACAATCCCATAAAATCACCTCTTGTTGTAAATTAATACAAATCTAGAATCCCCCTACATCATCTCAGTTTTTTCAATAATCTCCATCATCTCAGCTGGCGTTACTATGAAATCCCTTATCGGATAATGTTTTTGATTACCTGTTACCAAATAGGCATCATCATCTCTCTTCTCCATGGCAACCTCATAAAAAACCAAGTCATCCATATCAATAAGAATTTCACCGGTTGATTGTGGGAACACTTCTACTCCATATTGCTTCACTGCATTAATAACCAGCTGAATTGTCTCCTCCTTAAAATGAAACTTGTTTCTATGAAGTACTTCATCATACTCTGTCAAAATATCATTATGATACAATGGTACAATTCTACCATCAAACATTGCATCTAACACTCGTACTGTTGCTGCATCTGCTCTTTTTGAAAGCAAAGCAGAGATAAAAACATTCGTATCTATAACTGCATAATACACCATAAACACTTACCTTTTTCTTTCCGCTCTGACAGCCGATATTTCAGCATTAATTTCGTCAAGAGACATCTCCGGCACATCAGCTGCTTGCTCTCTCAACTCATAGAATGCGTTCTTAGCCTCTGCCCTTGTAATTGTCGTTTCCGGCAATGTTGCCTCAAACGGAAGACCTTTAACCATCTTACTTCTGATCATGAACATACGGAAAGCTGTTGGTAAATCCATGCCAAGCGTCTCGTAAATCTCCGCAACCTCCTGTTTTAATACTTTATCTGCACGAAACTGAATCAATACCTGTTCTGCCATAACAACCCCTCCTTTATCATACTTTATGCAGTTGTTTTGCATGTGTTTGTAATATTATTATATATCATAATCAGAAATTTATCAATATAATGCACAAAATAAATAACGGCGGGGAGTCTCCCCGCCAAATAGATTGGACCTGGGTCTTTCAACCAGCCCACTAGAAACCTATTTACTTAGCTTCTTTCACATCAACATGTAGTGCAGCACGCAAAACAGAGATTTGAGTTAAAAACATAAAAATCTTTTTGTCAAATCAATAACCCTTTCCATTTCGCCTGCATTTTTAAAACGATGGTCTGCACCATGTAAGACTTGCAAAGTAACATTGTTTTGTGAAACCGCAAAAACTTCAATGTCCGAAAGTGGAACTATGTCATCACAGTCACCGTGTATAATAAGAATCGGTAAAGTAATTTGTTTCTCACCAATCTTTCCTTGTGATGATAATTCTTCATAAAAAGAGTAAGGCAACTTAATCGGACGCTCAAATCCACATTCTATAATTTCCCGTGTTTTGAAATCTTCTGCGGTTACTTTAAGCACATTTTCAAGAAGCACCTTTGGCATTGTGACTGCGGGAGCTCTCAAAACAAACGGCATTTTCGCAAGTTTATCCGCACACAGTAAAGAAATATATCCACCAAAACTTGTAGCGAAAATACTTTTGTTCGCATTAGGGTATTGATTTGAAATATAATCCACCACAGCACATAAATCATTTTTGCAATTTTTAATGGTGCGCATATTTTCACCTACAGGACTAGCTCCGTGGGCAGGAAAATCAAAACATATCAAAGCGGTGCTGTACAGACAAACTGTTGCTGATAATTTCCCCAACATGGAACTTTCCTTATCTCCTGCAAATCCATGTACCCCAACAATGATATTGCTTATGTTCTCATCATCCGGAGTGAACAATTTACAACTTATTTCATATTGATTATTAATATAAAAATATTTTGTTTTCATAATGGGAATTACCTATCTGAAATTTTCTTTGTTTTTATAGCCTCGTTCAGTCGAAAAGAATGATTTTTTATAATATGTATACGTTACAAAACCATCAATCCAAAATGTCTTATCTATCAATTTAGGTTTTAAAAAACGAAATACTTTTTAATCCTAAATCCATAAAAGGTATCCTTGAATCCGTCTTTATCTTTTAAGAATTCTATTGCATTTTCCGCATTGGACATTGTACTGTAAACACCAATATCTTTACATTCAAAATGATCTTGTAATTTATATTTATGAATAACTTTGTAGCATATCACTCATATACCACCTCGCAATATAGATTTGTTATTTTTCACTATACCATATTGTTACCTGCAATTCAACAAATGCAAAAATCCCCACAGATTTCTCAGTGAGGATTGATTATATTGCTTTTATAAACATTAATTACTTAGCATCTTTGACCGCTGCCTGAGTCGCCAAAGTTTGCAGGGGGAATTATGTACTGGGGCGAAATTGTCGCCCCTTTCTTGCGGGTGCCTTCCACATTCATAGGAATGGGAGAGTCGCCGCCGAAATCTCCACGAAGATACCACTTAAAGCAGTCCTTTGAAACCTCGATTTTCTCTACAAAGGCTTCAATCACGCTTTCGGGAATATCGCCGTCGATATCAAAATTTGTGTATTGCTCCAAGGCATAGCGTAGAACGGTAATTTTGCTTTCGTAGTCGATTTCTTCCTCCTCGGTCGGCTCAACCACCGGTGTCAGTTCTTCAATTTCCGCCTTGAGCTTGTCAATCTGCCTGTCCACATCTGCACGTGCTTCTTGATAGTCTTCACGGGTAATATCACAATTGCTGAGCAGATCCACAAGATTTCTGCGCTTGGTGTTGGCTCTGTCAAGCTCACGTTGCTTTTGCTCTATGAGCTTTGAATTTTCTTGCACCCGCACTTCGGTATCGCCGATATGCTCCTCAAGCAAGGAATTTGCGATTCCCAGTACCTTTTGCTTGTTAGTAAGGAAATGACGGAAGATATAGTTTGCCATCATTTGCAGCTTCCACTCGGCAATCATCGGTGACTGACAGATACCGTCAATTGGGAGTCCACGTTTTAGGCGACTTTTAATAGTGCCTGTTTGCGTTGTGCCGTAGCATTGATAGCCGAAGAACTTTTCTCCGTTAGCGTTGGTTCGCCATTTACGACGGTTAAACCGTCTGCCGCAGGAGCTAAGATGATGCAATCATTTGGCGAGCGAGCGTTTTACGGAAATGTATATACAAACAGTCTGCTCGCTAAGATAATACAGATATTTTTTCCTGAACAAAAAAGAAGCACAGCGGACAGAGTTTTTATTCTATCTGCTGTGCTTTTGTAATTGATTTTATTCCTTTAACAAGTCCTCAAAGGGCGTTTCGGTTGAGATGAAAGCATCGTAAGCGAAGTTGGCACCGAGGCGAAAACCCATTATAAAACGTCAAGATTTGATTCGCCGTTGACGACACTCCACGCATTTGCAAAGTCAAGAAACCATTTTTTCGGCTCGTCAGTTAGTGCATTTGTGAGCAGATCTTCGGTCTTCATCAGCACTTCCATTTGCTTTTGCACCGTCTTATTTTGCTTTGTACTGCGTGCCTGCGGATCGATATTTCCGTAATAAAATTCTTCTATAAACCGTGCCATAGTCAGCACCTCCTTATGCCTAAAGTTTAGCAAAAGGAGAAATAACTTGCGACTATACGAATTTCAAAATCGCACATTATTCTTTAGAGTATGTCAATATCAATTGACTTTTTTGAAAAAATAATTATAATAATATACGTAGATTACGCTAAATTTGAGCAAATTTATTTGACGGTGCGACGAGAAAACCGAAAAGTAATAAAGGTGCCAAGTTGCCTACATTAAAAAATATGTAACTCTAAGATACTATCAACGCCGATTAAAATTCTCGTTACGTCGTTGAGAACCCACAAGATTGGCTCCGGGAGATTTTTATTTCCTTTGAGGTGGGCCCAGATGCTGTATCAAGGCTTTACACCATACTACTTAGACGATTGCTGTATGCAATGGTCTTTGTTGCTATGCGTGTAAAGTTCAATTCGGATCATTGAAGTCTATACACGCAGCAGTGTATGGACTTTTAATTTTTGATCCGAGTTGGAGGTGATACAATGAAAATTTGCAAAGCAAATGCACTTCGTTTATGGGAAGAATGTTTTGGCAATTCTCAATTTGCCGAGGACTTTCACGGAAATCTTATGTGCCGAGACGGCTATGGAAACGAAGATTTTTATGTGAATCGTCGGGGCAAAATCATTTATTGCGGATGGAATATTCATCACATCCTACCGCTTTCTTGTGGCGGTACGAACGAAAAGCACAACTTGATTTGTACAAACATTTACACAAACGATGAGGCGGAAGATAAGATTACTTATTGGATTGACGACTGCCTCTATCAAGTGCAAAAGGTTTATGGCACAAGAGAACACAAAATTGTGAAACTGAATTAGGAGAATTAAATTTATGAGTAAACATTTCTTTGATTATGATGACGGCGATTATGTGCACAGCATATCCGATAATATGGCAATTGATGCCGACGGAAATATGATGATGCGTATGTCAGACAATATGGCAATGGATATGGATTCAGGTGAGCTTCATTTTGTTTCATCTTGGAACAATGATGAAGAAGACGACGATTAAAACCCAGTAAAGGTGCTACCGAGAAGTCATATTCTTCTCGGTAGCATTTTTAATCATCCCACTTTCTGCCCGGTACGGCTTCCATACCGAACATTGCAAGAGCTTGGTTGATTTTATGGAGTGTGATATTGTCTCTGCCTTGTTCAAGGTCACGGAGAGCATGTAGACCTATTCCGGAGAGCTCTGCGAACCGCTCTTGAGTTAGATGGGCGGCTTTACGCTCCATTTTAATAAATTCGTCTATCTTATTCATAAATTCACTATACGTAATCGGTATAGTTTTTGAAAACTACACTCAAAGCTATCCCGATTTTGTGGTATTTTTGCACCTCGCTTTCTGTATCTATTTACGGGTGCATTTTAGCAGAAAATTTGAGCCGTTACAAATATGCGAACATACAAAAAGCCCACTACCGAATTTCTAGGGTAGTGGGCTAAATGCTTGATTTTACTAGCTAAATCCACACTTCAACAGTTATATCATCGAAGGAATGGAGTCGCTGGTTCGGGCGGAATGCTTTGATAAAATCTTCAGCATTTTTCCGATTTAATTGGAACTGAAATGCTCGGATTTTTCCGATTACTTCATTTCCTTTATAGCTGCCTGTGCTGCTGCAAGTCTTGCAATCGGCACTCTGAATGGTGAACATGATACATAATCAAGACCAATCTTGTGGCAGAACTCTACGCTTGTAGGGTCACCACCGTGCTCTCCACAGATACCTACATGTAACTCTGGGCGAACCGGCTTACCAAGCTTGATTGCCATCTCCATAAGTTTACCTACACCGCTCTGGTCGAGCTTAGCAAATGGGTCGTTCTCGAAAATCTTTGTATCATAGTATGCATCAAGGAACTTACCTGCATCATCACGAGAGAAACCAAAGGTCATCTGTGTAAGGTCATTTGTTCCGAAGCAGAAGAACTCAGCTTCCTTAGCAATCTCATCAGCTGTAAGAGCTGCTCTAGGAATCTCAATCATAGTACCAACTGAATACTTGAGTTCTACACCAGCTGCTGCGATTTCCTCATCAGCTGTCTTAACAACGATATCCTTAACGAGCTTAAGCTCCTTAACTTCGCCAACCAATGGAATCATAATCTCAGGAGCTACGTTCCAATCCGGATGAGCCTTCTGTACATTGATAGCTGCACGGATAACAGCCTTTGTCTGCATCTTAGCAATCTCAGGATATGTAACTGCAAGACGGCATCCTCTGTGTCCCATCATAGGGTTAGCTTCATGTAATCCGTTAATAATAGTCTTAATCTGATTTATAGTCTTGTTCTTTGCCTTAGCGAGTTTCTCGATATCCTGCTCTAATGTAGGAACGAACTCATGTAATGGTGGGTCAAGGAAACGAATTGTGACAGGGTTGCCCTCAAGAGCTTCGTAAAGCTTCTCGAAATCGCCCTGCTGTACAGGAAGGATCTTATCAAGAGCTACTTCTCTCTCTTCTACTGTATCTGAACAAATCATCTCACGGAATGCGTCAATTCTGTCGCCTTCGAAGAACATATGCTCTGTACGGCAAAGACCGATACCTTCAGCACCGAGCTCACGAGCCTTCTTAGCATCTGCAGGAGTATCAGCATTTGTTCTAACCTTAAGAACTCTGAACTTGTCTGCCCACTCCATAATTCTTCCGAACTCACCTGCTATAGTAGCATCTACTGTAGCAATAACGCCATCGTAGATATTACCTGTAGAACCGTCGATTGAAATCCAGTCGCCTTCGTGATATTCCTTGCCGGCGAGTACAAACTTCTTGTTCTCCTCGTCCATAGCAATATCAGAACATCCTGATACACAACATGTTCCCATACCTCTAGCAACTACCGCTGCGTGAGATGTCATACCGCCACGAACTGTAAGGATACCCTGAGCTGCCTTCATACCTTCGATATCTTCAGGAGATGTCTCAAGACGTACAAGTACAACCTTCTCGCCTCTTGCTGCCCAATCCTTAGCATCCTCTGCTGTAAATACAATCTTACCGCAAGCTGCACCCGGTGAAGCTGCAAGAGCCTTAGCAACCGGCTTAGATTTCTTAAGTACAGCTGTATCAAACTGTGGGTGGAGTAATGTGTCAAGGTTACGAGGGTCAATCATAGCTACAGCCTTTTCTTCTGTAATCATACCCTCATCTACTAAATCGCAGGCAATCTTAAGAGCAGCCTGAGCTGTTCTCTTACCATTACGTGTCTGAAGCATGTAAAGCTTCTTATCCTCAATAGTAAACTCCATGTCCTGCATATCTCTATAATGATCTTCAAGCTTTGCACAGATACCGATAAACTGGTCATAAACCTCCGGCATAACTTCCTTAAGCTGATCAATCTTCTGTGGTGTACGTACACCGGCAACAACGTCTTCACCCTGAGCGTTCATAAGGAACTCACCCATAAGGTGCTTCTCGCCTGTAGCAGGGTCACGGGTAAATGCAACACCTGTACCTGATGTGTCACCCATGTTACCGAATGCCATCATCTGTACGTTAACTGCTGTTCCCCATGAATAAGGGATATCGTTGTCACGTCTGTAAACGTTAGCTCTAGGGTTGTCCCATGAACGGAATACAGCCTTAACAGCCTCCATAAGCTGTACCTTAGGATCTGTAGGGAAATCTTCACCAATCTTAGCCTTGTACTCAGCCTTGAACTGGTTAGCAAGCTCCTTCAAATCATCAGCAGTAAGCTCAACGTCCTGAGTTACTCCCTTTTCTTCCTTCATCTTATCAATAAGCTCTTCAAAATACTTCTTACCAACTTCCATTACTACGTCAGAGAACATCTGAATGAATCTTCTGTAGCAGTCCCATGCCCATCTTGGATTACCTGACTTCTCAGCAAGAACATTAACAACGTCCTCGTTAAGACCAAGATTCAAAATTGTGTCCATCATACCCGGCATGGAAGCTCTTGCACCGGAACGAACTGAAACGAGAAGAGGATTTTCTTTATCGCCGAACTTCTTACCTGTAATCTCCTCCATCTTCTCAATATGCTCCATAATCTGAGCCTGAATTTCATCATTGATTACTTTTCCGTCCTCATAATACTGGGTACATGCCTCTGTAGAGATTGTAAATCCCTGAGGTACAGGTAAACCAAGCTTAGTCATCTCTGCAAGGTTAGCACCTTTTCCACCAAGGAGGTTACGCATGTCTGCACTACCTTCTGTGAATAAATAAACCCATTTTCTCATTATTTATACCCTCCTAAACTAAAGTAGGGACGAATATATGGCATACTCGTCCGGCAATACATGTCAAAATTGTCTGTATCACACAGACAATTATAACATAAATATTTTTATTTAAAAGTAATATTTAATAATTTTATTATATAAATACAAAATAAATTTAATTTAGTACGCATTTTGCAACTTAATTACCAAAAAAATATATCCAACTGCTTCTTAACGCTTAGATAATCAGCTGTTTTTTCTCCAAAATGTCCACGTTTTCGCAGGCTTATATCCTATTTTCTCATAGAAAGGATTGCCTCCGCCGGTCATGTGAGTTGCTCCGAGAGGCTTCATACGACGGTACAACTCTGAGAGTGCCGCAGAAGCAAGTCCTAACCCTCTGTACTTTGGAACCGTACATAAAGGCTCCATATATGCAAGTTTGTTTTCCGGTGTCCACCACATTCCCGCATAGCACACATACTCTCCGGCCTCATTTTCTATTGCTACTGCGTATTCCATCGTTGCATGGGGAGCCTGACATAGCTGATAATTATTCTTGGCATCTCCATTCCATGGACCTTCCTGAGCTTCGTGGTCAAATCCCTTCCAACAGCATTCATCTATCTTTTCGATGTTACACATTCCCTGAGGAACGAACTTAAATCCTTCCGGCAGCTTATAATCCAGCGGTGCATCAAAATCATACTGCATATCGACATATCCTCCGGTCTTCTTGTACCCTGCTGCCTGTGCCGCCTTTATCAGGGCTTCCTGTGCTCCGAAAAGAACCAGCTGTCTGTTGCCATCAAAATCCGGCATATGTTTATCAGCATACTCTATCATCTCCGGTGCTAGTTCTTCATACCCCGGTCTTAAACTAAAGTAAACGTCTGTCACCGGATGTTCTGTAAAGCAAAAAGCTACAATTCTTTCACCGTCAAACCAGATTCTGTTTTTATAAGTGTATGATTTATCCATCCAGTCTGATGAAAGTGCATACTCCAGAAAGGGTGCCGGCACACCATTGCGCCAGTCCTTTTCATAAATCTCTATCATAAACTGATAGATGTCCATATGATCTGAAAGTATTCTGTATTGTCTGTTTGTTATATTCTTCATAAGCTTACCCTCATTACAGTGAAAAACAGAAGTATACTTACCGACAAAACATATCTAAGAAGTCACAACTATTTATCACTTCTCTTAATAATATCCTTCAGTTCTTCCACTTCAAACTTATAATTTGTATTACAGAAATGACAGTTAACCTCGATTGGTTCATTCGCCTCAATAAGCTCTGTTAAGTCCTTTCTGCCGATACTTACTATCGCCTTCTCTACTCTGTGCTTTGTACAATTACAATAAAATCTTGTAGGAATCTTGTCCATTATCTCAAGGTCCATATCTCCGAGAAGTTTCTCTAAAATCATCTCCGGAGTGTAGCCCTCGTCAAGCATTGATGTAATAGAAGTTATCTCCTTAAGTCTCTCCTCAAGCTTTGTAATAACCTCATCATCTGCTCCCGGCATAAGCTGGATTATAAAGCCTCCCGCCTGACGGACAGTATTCTCTCTGTTCATCAGTACACCAAGAGCTACTGATGAAGGTGTCTGCTCACTGGTTGCAAAATAATAAGTCAAATCCTCTGCAATCTCGCTTGTAATCAATATGGTCTGTCCCACATAAGGCTCCTTGAGACCAATATCCTTAATAACACTGAGAACACCGATACCAAGGGCCCCGGCAACATCTAACTTGCCCTTGTCATTTGCAGGAATTAATACGTTAGGATTGAAAACAAATCCCTTAACATTCGCCTGAGAGTCGGCGGTAACAGTAAGACCTTCAATCGGTCCGTTACCCTCAATCTTAAGAGTAAGAACGTCCTTCTCACCCTTCATCATACTTCCCATCATGGCTCCTGCGGTAAGCAGTCTGCCAAGGGCCGCTGTTGCCACCGGACTTGTGTTGTGCGCCTGTCTTGCAGTCTCCACAAGATTTTTAGTTGTAGCAGCAAATGCTCTTATCTGGGCATTCGCCGCAGTCGCTCTTATAATATAATCTTCCATCTCTTAAAACCTCACTTTATAATTAACTTAATATCTTATTTAGTACATTCTCTCGCAATAAAATACACTCTTTCAGAGGTATCACTCACCGGCTCCTTTGTAAATGCATCATATACTGCCACAAATTCAAGTCCGGCTTCTTTAAGGGCATCTTTAACCTCTTCTACAGAGTAGGCCTTCTGGTAATGATACTCCTCATACTTTCTGAACAAATCTTCCTGTTCCCTCACAAATATGGTCAAATCGTATTCATTCACCATCTCTTCTTCGTCAAAATAGTTCTCCCATATAAATGACGCATCTTCCCTGCTCTCGGCAATAGTATTACAGCCTAAGAGTTCTCTATACTTATAAATGGTATTCATATCGAAGATAAATACTCCACCCGGGTCCAGATAATTGTTCACCAGCCTGAACACTTCGGTAATATCTTCGATGTCAGTAATATAATTCATTGAGTCGCAGACGCTTACGACAGCCTTCACTGTGCCATAAAGCTCAAACTCTCTCATATCCTGAAGAAGATATAATATATTCCTGCCATCAGCCATTCGCTTGTCCATGGCAATGGCAAGCATCTCCTCAGAATTATCCACACCAATCATATCATAGCCTGAGTCACTTAAAATCTCCGTAACATTACCGGTACCACAGCCTAAATCCAGCACCAGGCCATCATTTACGCCGTACTCCCTAAGCAGGGCAATGATATACTCACACCACTCTTCATAGGGTACATTATCCATGAACTTGTCATACACCTCGGCAAAACCGCTGTACGCCTGCATCTCTTCACCCATCCGATTCATTCCTTTATAAAACTCTCATTGATTAACCAGCCACAAACAGTGACAAATCTCACTTATCTTAAGTCTCTAACTAATACTGTCAAAATATAATATCATAGAATTACTCTTTTGTTAAGAAAAATAATACAATGTATTTTAAATCACAAAAAATCTGCTTTCCTGAATAACACAATCATTTCCGGCAATAATAATATCAGCCTGATTGATGAATTCTAACGGTTCCCCCCTCCCGGATTCATCTTTCAGGCTTACCAAAGAGAAGAAAAAAATACTTATCCTCCCCTATAAAATCCCCCACAGCACCTTGCTGTGGGGGTAACTATTAATCATCAATAATTAATTCCGATAAACCTGCTCTCTTATGCGTACCAGCAATCTCCTTATCAGTAAGATTAAAATATTTGTACCTTCTGTCAATAGGTGCCTTAGACTTCTCATAGTCATCCCAGGAAACATCTACATTCACAAGTTCATTATCAAGCATAACCAAATTCCACGCATGATCGCCATCATTGGCAAAGCCCGTACAGTAATAACACGGAATACCAAGTTTGATCATAATATACTGAAATGCTCTTGAATATCCGGCACATACTGACCTGCCGTTTACCAAAGCACTGTATGCACTCTGGTTAAGTTCAGAATCTTCATCATACTGCACATTATTAATAATATAGTCATGGACATATCTTTCCTTTTCAATGGCCGTTTCGATGAATTTAGTTTCACTTATCACTGCAACAACAGAATTTTCAAACTTACGCTTCGCAGCCTCGATATCGTCCTTCTCCATGTTAAACACCAATTCCACGGATACTACATTACCATCTCTGGTATAACCATAGGAATATCTGGTCTCCAGCCAGAAAAGCTCCGGATGGTCGTTGTAAACTGCACACATCACATCTTCAAATTCTTTTGACTTAACTAAATCCACAAGAGTAAAAGATTCATTCAAAAGTATGGCATTCTCATAAACCTGATTATAAATATTCTTCCCTTTATCGCTAAGCAGTGCCCTGTAAGGATAAAACTTCTCCGGGAAATCATAATCCTCACCAATATTAACAGCTTCATCCTCCGGCTCATCTACAAGCACCGCCTCGGCATCCAGCTGCTCCAAATTAGTGTATGATGCAACCCCATCCAGACCATCTGTATCGGTTACACAACCCCTCATCAGGAAAAAATCACTCAATCCTATATCTCTGCTCTTAATAATAGTGAGTATAATAATAACAATAACTAAAATAACAAAACAATATATATACTTCTTATCATAACTCTTTTTCATTATGTGCCCCGCCTTTAATAAATAGAATATCGTAAAATGTTGCAGAAAATAAATAAAAGCATTATAATCGATATATTAAAGTATCGGAGGTAATCTATGAAAAAAGCAAAACAGATAGCTGCTATAATATCTATTATATTACTTGTGGGTATGTATGTTGCTACATTAATCTTTGCATTAATTGACCACAGTGAAACTCAGTCAATGCTCAAAGCTGCATTATATACTACTATGGTAATCCCTGTGATGTTATATGTATTCATCTTCTTTACAAAAATGTTTAAAAACAAGTCCAAGGACAATCTTGAGTCCCTTAATCAGTTTGAGGACTGTGACACTTCTGAAGTTGATGAGCACATCTCAGAATAACCTTGTGTAATCTTCAGAACAACTAATATGATATGTCTATACCATACATAGACAATCCGTTTATTATTGATTCATACCCATTATCCACGCGCACGGCATTAATGCCCTTACCCTGTGCAGCCTCGATATTCTCAAGCCGGTCATCAAAGAACAATGCTTCTTCCGGCTTTAGATTATATCGATCTATTATCGCATCATAGATTTCCGGTTCGGGCTTCACTGTCTTTTCATAGCAGGATATTACTCCGCCGTCTATGTGCTTAAGAAACTTTAAGAAATTCTTAGATTCCTCAAAGGCATCCAGTCCATAGTTCGACAGCACAAACACCTTTATACCTTTATCTTTTAATTTATCAATCAACCCTGCAGAATATTCATACTCGTGAATAGATTCGCATAAATTCGTAAGTAACAAATCTATCTTATCCTTAAGATCCGGACAGCTTTCGCTCATAAGCTCAACCAGCTCATCATGGGACAAAACACCTCTGTCCTCTTCCGCCCAGTTCTTGCTTCTGAATGTGTTCTCTGCAATTCTTTTATTGGTTTCATCGTCATATCCGTAGCTTTCAAGATACTCCCATGTCTTAAAATCTACCAGTACATTTCCTATATCAAATATTACAGTATTAATCATATAATTTCACCCCTAAAAATATTAAGTTTTTATTAAATAAATAAGACTGCATCATGAACAGAGTTATAAACAACTGAATACAACTCCATACGCCTCAGATACAGTCTTAAAATATTTATCGTCTTCTTATAATTTCGTCTCTTCTTGGTCCGTTTGATACAAGAGTAATCGGCACACCGATCTCCTTCTCAATCTCATCAATATATGCCTTACAGTTCTCCGGAAGGTCATCATAGTTCTTTATGCCTCTGATGTCACAGTTCCAGCCAGGTAATACCTTAAGCACTGGCTTAGCCTTGTTAAGCTTAGTTGTTGTAGGGAAGTCCTTTGTAACCTCACCATCAATCTCGTAACCTACGCAAATCGGTATCTCTTTAAGGTATCCAAGTACGTCAAGTACTGTAAGGGCAACCTCTGTAGCACCCTGCATACGGCAGCCATATCTTGTTGCAACTGCATCAAACCAACCCATTCTTCTAGGACGTCCTGTAGTAGCACCGAACTCTCCGGCATCACCGCCACGAACTCTAAGCTCCTGAGCCTCGTCACCGAATATCTCACTTACAAATGCTCCGGCACCTACTGCACTTGAGTATGCCTTAACAACTGTAGTAATGCTCTTAATCTCATATGGAGGAATACCTGCTCCAATCGCACCATATGCTGCAAGAGTTGAAGAAGAAGTAACCATAGGATAAATACCGTGATCCGGGTCCTTAAGAGAACCAAGCTGTCCCTCAAGTAAAATGTTCTTGCCTTCCTTGATAGCATTGTGCAGATAGAGCGAAGTATCACATACATAAGGAGCAATCATCTCCTTGTACTCCATCATAGTTGCAAAAAGCTCTTCCGGATCTATTGCCGGCTTATGATATAAGTGCTCAAGAATAACATTCTTCTGAACACATACATTGTTAATCTTCTCTTTAAGTGCTTCCTCATCGAAAAGCTCACTTACCTGGAAGCCAATCTTTGCATACTTATCTGAATAGAATGGTGCAATGCCTGACTTTGTAGAACCGAAAGACTTACCAGCCAGACGCTCCTCTTCGTACTCATCAAAAAGCACATGATATGGCATAAGAATCTGTGCTCTGTCCGATACTAAAATCTTAGGTGTTGGAACATTCTTCTCTTCTAATGACTTAATCTCCTTAATAAGATATGGAATGTTGAGTGCAACACCATTGCCAATAATACTTGTTGTATGATCATAAAATACGCCTGAAGGAAGAAGATGCAGTGCAAACTTACCATAATCATTTATAATAGTATGTCCTGCATTACTTCCGCCCTGGAATCTGATAATTATGTCAGATTCAGCAGCAAGCATATCTGTAATTTTACCTTTTCCTTCGTCGCCCCAGTTAGCGCCTACAATAGCTCTTACCATTAGTCTATCCTCCCTGTAAAGTGGAATCTTAAAAACAACGTTAATAGTATATATGAAAAGTTTTCAAAAATCAATACGCCAATATCTATAGTTTGAGCTTACATGTTAACTTTTTATAATATTTTCGCTGTTTTGTGACATTTTTCATGTTTATAGGAATATACATCATGAAGCTTGCTATATTTTTATGAGTAAAATGCTTTAACTTTTCTTTCTGACAACTAAAAAAGAGGTATCTATGTTAAATCAAAAAATCAAAACTC